>CAMWQV010000028.1 GCA_947176425.1 uncultured Clostridia bacterium | reverse complement strand
TTCGGTGAATTTCCACTGCCAGAGATCGCTAAGACAATATCGCCATCCTTCAAGTGTCCACGCAGCTGAAAACGGAATACCTCCTCATACCCGATGTCATTGGCAATGGCCATCATTGTAGCAACGTTATCGTTTAAGCACACAAAGTTGAATTTCTTTTCCGTATATTCGGAAATGCCTTTATTGAAATCATTTTGAAAGTGTGAGGCAGTTGCTGCACTGCCGCCGTTACCAAATACGTATACCGTACTCCCGCGCTCAAAAGCATCCAGCAGCATGTTCAGCGCCTGATTCAGCGATTCCCTGTCCAGTGCTTTTATCGTTTCGATTTCATCAGACAGATATGTGCTGATCTCGCTTTTAAAATCTATCATTGTGCGTCCTCCCCTATAATCTTCTCCACTGCCTCCAGCAAATCCGTGCAGACAAGCTCTGGAGCCGCCGCATATTTTTTATCCTGTCCCCCGTCTCCGGTCAATACCAAGGCGGTTTTTGTTCCAGCATTTTTCCCTGTCTGGATGTCAACCGTGGTATCCCCCACAAACCAGGAATCCGCTAAACTGATGTGATATTTTTCCACGCAACGCTCCAGCATCCCGATATCAGGCTTTCTGCAGCGGCAACTAATTTTATAGTCTGGATTTTCTTCCGGATATCCTTTGTCCGGATGATGTGGGCAATAACAGACATCATCCAGAAATGCCTTCTGCCGGCCTAGCAGCGTCTGCATTTTTTTGTGAATTTCCTCGATATCCTCTGTGCTGCATAAGCCTCGTGCCACTGCTGGTTGGTTCGTTACCACAATGGCCAGATAACCAGACTGGTTGATTTTCCGTACTGCTTCCGCCGCGCATTCCTCCAGCCGGAACTGCTCCGCACAGGAAATCAGTCCATTTTTCACATTGAGAGTACCATCCCGGTCCAAAAAAATCGCCTTTTGCTTTTGCCTGAGGTTTCTGGCCGTTACTCTTCCACTCTTTATGTCAGCTTCCGCCGCCTTGATCCGTTCTATTGTTCCAACATCCTGAATGTACTCTGGCGAACGATAAACATAAATCGCCTCACCCTGCCGACTCATAGGTGCAAGTATATCCGCCTCCAGATCACTGCGTCCACCTGCCGGTATCCTCTCGCAAATGTTACTGTCCATCAGATACAGACCGGCATTCACGCAGTTTTCATACCAATACTTCCGGACATTATGCTTGGAATCAAAACATACAGCCCGGTCATCCTTGTCCGTTACCACCAGATCAGAATCAAAGGGATGGGCGTTTGGATGGACAAAAAGCGTCACAACCGCCTTTTTTTGACGGTGAAAGCGCACCATACGAGACAAATCAATATCAAACAGCACATCACCATAAAGCAGGAAAAATTCCCTCCCTGCCAGCATTTGTTGTATGTAAGGCAGCGCGCCTGCTGTTCCCAGCGGTTCTGTTTCCTGAAAATATTGAATATGCAGGCCAAAAGCGCCGCCATCACCAAAATATTGCTGTATAATATGGCCTAAGTGTCCAATAACAAGAATGATATCCGTAATTCCGTTCTGTTTCAGCGTCTCCATCTGCCGAAGGAGCAGAGGCTTTCCCAACAGGGGCACCATAGGCTTCGGTATTTCATCCCTTGTCAGACTGGCCAGTCGGCTCCCTTTGCCTCCGGCCATAATCACTGCTTGCACGACAACACATCCTTTACCGTTTGTGCGACCGCTTCATCGCTGGTCATAGCAGCATACCAGCCCGCGGCGTGGATTTTAGACAGGTCGTAAGCGAAGACCGGAACATCTCCTTTCCATCCTCCGCGCCCGCCGGTATAATGAAACTCCACATCCCGCAGCCCCATTTCCCGGCAGACAATATCTGCAATTTCTTTCACGGTACTCTGTGTCTCGCCTCCAGTATTGTACAGTGTGACGCCCTCCGGCAGGTTCTCCTTAAAGCACATGATGCAATCCACCAGATCCTTAACATACAGGTATGGCTTGCATTGGCGGCCATCCCCCAGAATGGTCAATTTCTTCGGGTTTTGCCACAGCCGCGTTATGAAGTCAAACACAGCTCCATGGGTCAGCCGGGGACCGATCACGTTTGGAAACCGGAGTATAAGAGAGTGGAATCCGTTCATGTAGGAAAACGCGCTGATCAACCCTTCGCAGCCCAGTTTGCAGGCACCATAATAAGAGATTGGCATGAGCGGCGCATAGGTCTCACTGATCTTTACTCCCTGCACATCTCCGTATACGGCACTCGTGGAGCAGAAAAACAACTGCTTAACGTTATGCACACGCATAGACTCCAACAAGTTGAATGTGGTCGTATATGTATTCCTGTACTCTATCACCGGGTCTTTTGCGCTGGCTTGGATATCCGAATTTGCCGCCATATGAAAGACAAAATCAAAGCGCTCCCGCTGAAAAATTTCGTCCACCGCGGCCAGATCAGAGAGGTCGCGCTCATAAAATAAAAACTGTGGATGTCCAGATAAATGGGAAATATTAGCCCTCGTTCCAATAAAAAAATTATCTATACAGACAACACGGTGCCCCTCGGTTAAAAGCGCGTCAATCAAATTGCTTCCAATGAATCCGGCTCCGCCGGCCACAAGTACATTCATATGGTGGTTTTCCTCCTCTTACTGCCAGTATTTATCACCGATATAAACAACAGATGTACCGTTCCGCTCAAAGCTGAAATCAAACCGTTTCAGCGGCAATGCGCTTTGCAGCTCATCCTGCCGCTCCTCCGGACAGTAAAACAGCAAAAAACCGCCGCCGCCTGCTCCGAGAAGCTTTCCGCCAACCGCGCCATGGCACAGGGCCAGCGTGTATAGCTCATTAATCGCCGGGTTACTGATTCCTCTGGCCAATTCTTTCTTCAGCTGCCACCCCTCATGCAGTATCTCTCCGAATACAGAGTAGTCGCCATTTTGCAGAGACTTCCGCATTTGTTCTGCGAGAGAACACATACGCAGAAGATTTTGGGCCTTTTCATCACCCTGAATATTTTTCCTCTGCTCCGCAAGGATAGCACTGGCAGAACGCATTTCCCCTGTATAAAACATGACCAGGTTACGCTCCAGCCGCTTGTATGTATCGGTAGGCATAACCACAGGTTCGACCGCAACGGAATGGTCCTGATTAAAACGGATAAAATTCAATCCACCGTAGGCTGCGGCATACTGATCTTGCTTTCCAATCGGATTTCCTAGTTTTTCAATCTCAACCTGACAGGCCAGTTCCGCCAGTCTTCCTTTTGAAACGTACTTCCCTTGGTAGCAGAACAGCGTGTGCAGTAATCCGACCGTAAATGTGCTGGAGGAACCCAGTCCTGTCCCGCCCGGTACATCAGCGGTGGAACTGATCTCCACACCATGGACCTGCAGGTCGGTCAAAACCTGTCGGAAAATAGTATGGCGAATTTCCTGCAAATGATCTACCAATTCGTTTTCCGAGTACTTCAGCAGTGTTTTTCTTTCATCGAAATAGGGATGTATAGAGATATACATATATTTACTGATTGTTGTACTCAACACACATCCGCCGTATTTCTCATAAAATGGCGCCATATCGCTGCCGCCGCCGGCAAAACTAATACGAAACGGTGTTTTTGTAATAATCATAACTGTCCCTTAAAAAATCATTTAATCTTCCAAACGCGATAAAAACTCCTGATAAAGCCGCTTTGTCTGCGCTCTTTCTTCCGCTGCATCATGATCTAGCCAAGCTCCGCTGAAATGGTGGATAGAAAACGTATTTTTTGTAATTTTAGTTTCTCCACTGGTATAATCGAACGGATGAAAAAATTCGGAAGCATAAACAGTCATCATGCTGTCAGCAACTGTCTGTGTATGCCCGTTCATTTCTAAGCCGCGCTCTATCAACGGAAACGATTCAAAATAGCCGCTAGATAGTTGATTAAATGTATCATCATTCCGTACAAACGGAATATTTTTACGGAAATCAAGCATTGCTTTGATAACTGGATTTCCAGCCTGCGCCCCGGAGCAACCGCCTGCATTCGGGATACCCCACTTTTCAGTCGCACAAAATGCGGGTTCATACAGCAGTTCATCCAAATTTCTGATCAATTCCACATCAATATCCAAATAAATGCCACCATATTCATACAAAATATCAAGGCGGGCAACATCTGCTATAAAACCCCATTTTTTATATGTATAGGCCTGCCGCGTATATTCATATTTTGAAATATCGTAGTTATCCGCATTCCAGCATATGATCTCATAATCTGGACAGAAATATTTCCAGGAATCCACACATTTTTGCAATTTTTCCGGTATAGGTTCTCCTGAAAACCATGTATAATGAATTTTTTTTGGAATCAACTGCCGGTCACTGGTTTTGACTACACCTTCCTGCTTAGGCGAGTGGGCTATGTCCAGCAGCATGATTGGGAGAAAGTACACCTCAGCGGCTTCAGTCTCCTGCATCTCGTCCAATTTCTGCACGACAGACGCAAAGGCGCTGACAGTAATCAGCAGGATATAACCCCCGCTGTTTTCATCTAGTGCGGCGAGAGATTGGACGGATATGCCACGCAATGGTAATTGCACCAGCTGTCCCTGTTTATGGGGATCGGCATCAACATAACAGAGCACCTTGTTATCCAATTGGTACCGATGCAGCCAATACGGAGCGACAACTTGTCCGATTACTCCAGCGCCGTACACAATAATCTTTTTCCCTGTAGTTTTCACGCGCTGTGCAAAATCTGAAAAGCTTCCTTTTTTTAGGATCATCCTGTCTGTACTCCTTTAAACCTCAACTTTTTATCATAATCTTACAGTATGGCTCTGTTTTTCCCCGCATGATGGCGAGTCCTTGATCCAGCTCACTCCACTCCAAAATATGCGAAAGAATATTCTCCGTCTTCAGCGTCGGCATGTTATGTAAAACAACTTGCCAGTCGCTTTCAGCGCCGCCATAGGAAGAATTCCATGTTCCAAACAACCTCAGCTGCTTACGCAGGATTTTCCAATACACATTCTGAGACAACATGCGGTCTCCGTCCGGATTGCCCATCAAAACAACCCGTCCTCCGGCGGCAGCCAGCTTAAGACTCTCCTCTAATGCCTGTGCTGACCCAACTGCTTCTATCACACAGTCATAACTGTCTCCGCATTCAACAGAATATTCCAGACCGCATCCCTCTGCCAATTCGCGTTTTGCCTCACTGCGGCCTTTTATGACAACTTGTCCTGCACCATTCAGCTTGGCCCATTGACCGGCCAGCAAAGCGATTGCGCCAGTACCAACAACGCAGACCTTATCTCCAAGCTTTATCTCTGCTCGTTTCACTGCGTGAAGGGCGACCGCTGCCGGTTCTAATAAAGCTCCCTGGAAATCATTGACTACATCCGGCAGTTCCATCAGATTCCAAACCGGAACAGCCGTGTACTCGGCAAAACCACCATCCCGGCGTGAGCCAAGATAATCGTAGTCAGAACAGGTTTCATATTGACCTCTTTGGCAGGAAGGGCACTGCTTGCAGGGAATCAATGGGAATACACCCACACGCTTCCCAACCCATTCCCTATCTTTCTCATCTACTGCGGATTCAACCAGACCGCAAAATTCATGACCTGGGATAGTGGGAAAGTGGTATGTCCCCTTTTTAAAAATCCTGGGAATATCTGAACTGCATATACCTGCCGCCAGGACCCGAACCAGCGCCCAGCCAGGAGGCACGTCAGGAAGCGGCCGCTCCTCGCAGCGCAAATCTCCTATTCCGTGCAACACATATGCCTTCAAGACTGTTCCCTCCTCTCACACAAGAGTCTTTCGCAATTTTCCAAATCCCGGGCATAGGTAATTTTGATATTATCCTGTTCACCGGGAATCATCTTCACCTTCCAACCCTGGCTGTAGGGCAGCTGACAACTGCCGCTCATAGTACGCAGCGTTTCCTCCGGCGTATCCCGGTACAACTGAACATAGGGCCAAAAGCGGAACGCCTCCGGAGCCTGTCCACTGTAAAGTGTGGAACGGTCCAGCAGACCATCCACCCAATGACCATCGCGGCTTGTGTAGGTAGTATCCGTGACAGGCAGCACAGGCATAACACATGGCGCTTCCTTCAGTCCCGCAATCAACCGGTTAAGCAGTACCTCACTGGTCAAAGGCCGTACTGCATCCTGAATGATAACGCCGGACATTTTATCGGTATCCATAAATGCTTCTACGGCAATCAGCCCATTCCTAATAGACAGCTGCCGGTCCTCACCAGCAGGCGCAATAGCGAACAACTTTGTCAGAGAGTATTCAGCTTTCCATTGCAAAATCTGTGCTTTCCATGTAGAGCTTGCCGTTACCAGTACACCATCCACTGCTTTGCAGCATTGAAGCAGCTCTAAAGTATGTACAATGACCGGTTTTCCTGCGACTGTCTGATACTGCTTAGGAATGCCAGAACCCATTCGTGTTCCCGTTCCGCCGGAGAGCACCACCGCGATATTCATCAGAATTTCAACTCCCGAATATTTTGCAGAGTCTCACCGTAAGGCCTCTCTTTGCCGAACAGCAGCGTCGTACCCAACACAAAACCTTTCACGCCCTTAGGCGCGTACTCCTGAATCTTATCCGCGCTACATGCGCCGTCCCAGTACAATTCAAACTCCATATCCTCTTTCATAGAGAGCAGCTTAGTAATTTTCTTTCCCACGTAAGGCAGGAACATCTGCCCAGCGTTGCCTGGATTGACGGACATCACCAGTACTTTTTGCACAATCCGCAGCATCTCCATCACTGTTTCTACAGAGGTGCCGGGGTTGATCGCAATACCAGGCACCATGCCCGCATCGATAATAGCCTGAAGTGTAGTAGATGGATGGTATTCTGCTTCCGGATGGATATAGATCGTATCTCCTGGCCGTAGATTCTGTAAAAACAACCCGATCCGGTTATTGGGATGCTCAATCATCAGATGAACATCAAGCGGCTTGGAAGTTGCGCTTGCTATAAAACGCATATCATTGAGAGACATGGCAAAATTTGCAACATAACGTCCGTCCATGATATCAATGTGGAAGGAATCAATACCGCCATTTTCCAAATCATGGACTTCCTTTTCCAAATTACCATAATTGGCGCACATCATCGATGCCATCAACTCAAATTGCATGATAATCTTCTTTCATTCATAATCTTATGGCAAAACCGCATATAATACAGTTTCAAGGTCAACATTCGTATGGTGACGCACATATAGTTTATATTCAGGTACGAGTTCTTTAATATATAATGGTATCGTGATCATATCTTCAGGTTTATGATAGATACAAATTGCCAGCTTTGGTCTGTCTCGCAAAATGGTTTTTTCTGCACCGTGCAGTGATTCCAGTTCCGCACCTTCTACATCCATTTTAATAAAAGTGACTCTTTCCTCTGTGACAACCTCATCAATTGGTACAGCCGAGATTATAGTATCCCCCACTGTCGTAATTCCCGCACTACCGCTACCTGTTGCACGAAAACGAAGTTCTGTCCTCTCACTCCATGTGCCATATGGCAGAATTACTGCTTCGACATAAGCAGTCTCTTCTTTGCGTTCCAAGCAGACCTTATAGTTTACAAGATCAGGTTCAAAAGCATAAACTTTTCGCACACGTTTACAGTGCTTTTTTAATTCTAAGGACGACTGGAGATCAAGGCATCCCGCATCTATAAATACCTCCTCATCCTCGTATTTCATAAACTTTGGTCCAAAGTACTGTCCTGCAAAATCTATTTGTGTAAAATATCCAGCTTCATCAAAAATCAGATTTTCAGGATATCCTCCATCTCTCAATATTTGTTTAATTTCGTTTCTAAAGACATAGGTGCTGATTACTACGGCTATATCCTTTTGACACAGCAGTTCTTCTGGACTTATTACAGGATAACCAAGGTATCCCTTCTCTTGCTTGTACTTATTTTTAGCGCAAAACCCAATGAAGCGCTCATCATTTTTCCAAAAGTGAACTGTATATGCAGCCTCCTGGCCCGCTCCATATAAGATAATTTTTCTATCACTTGGTATTAGTTTGCGCAAATCATCAATTGTCCTGCCACATCGGGGTACCATCGTAGGCAAATAATTGTTTACAATGTTTGCGATATATTGATCATCACCGGAAATCAGCCAATTTAATCGATTTAGATAAATATCTCGGGATTCTTTGTCCTCCAGCATCTGATATACCTGTCTATATTTGTCTATAAGTGTATCCATAACAACCAACCCCTTTCTATTACTTTTATGTAAGCCAATCCACATCCAGCCGCAATGCAGCCAGGGGATGATCCGGCTTGTTTTTCTCTCCATGAAAGTCGCTGCCGCCGGTAACATGCAGACCGTACTTTTCCGCCAGCCGCAGATACTCCGCCTGCTGCTCCGGCGTATGCTTAGGGTAATAGCACTCCATTGCATCCAATCCATACCCAACAAGTCTTTGGAGCAATTCCTCCATGCTATCGCCGCCCAGCACAATTTGATAGGGATGTGCCAGAGAGACCATTCCACCAGCAGCTTTGATCGTTTTCACACACTTTTCAGCACTGGGCTTTGTCCCTTTTTCCATCTTTTGAAATTCCGGAGTATCCAGATACTTGTCGAATGCTTCTTTTCGAGTAGATACATATCCATGGCGCAGCATCACCTGGGCAAAGTGCGGGCGTCCGATGACCCCGCCGACAGCAGTTTCGTCCACTTCCGAAAGCGGAACGTCTATGCCTTTTTGACGCAGAAATTCCGCAATACGGTATTTCCGCTCTCCGCGGCCTTTCCGCATTCCCGTCAGCATTTCCCGCAATCCAGGTGCTTCTGCTGGGAAGGAATAGCCAAGAATGTGGAGATTCAGATAATCGTCCGCGCTCAATTCTACGCCCCGGATCACGCGCACTCCCAAAGCTGTCCCCGCTGCCGCAGCCTCATCCAGTCCGCCCAATGTATCGTGGTCTGTAAGGGCCAGCGCCTCCAGTCCTCGTTCTTTGGCAAGACGCACCAATTCTGCCGGAGTATATTGGCCGTCAGAGGCCGTGCTGTGTGTGTGCATATCCACAATCATCTGTTTCCCTCCTCATATCTAAAGCTCCGCAAATACTTCATAAACGCCGTCTTATTTTCCTGCGGCGGCACAGTAGGCCGTCCCAGATCGCCTCGAACTTTTAGTCCGCACTTCACTGCGATGAAACCGAGTTCCATTTGGACCTTTGCCATATACAGAGCTTTCTCCAGTGACAAAGCATCCTCCACCTCCACTGCGTGGGGATATCCGCACGCCCTAGCTAGTCCAACCAAATCCAGACATCCTGCCACTGTAGGCATACCACCTACAGTTTCGTGGGCGCCGTTATTGAGCACTACATGGATCAAATTGGCAGGACGATGAGCGCCGATGACAGCCATTGCGCCCATATGCATCAGCATCGCACCGTCGCCGTCCAGACACCAGACACGCGCCTGTGGGCGTTGGAGCGCTATACCTAAAGCAATAGAGGAGGCATGACCCATGGAACCTACCGTCAGAAAATCTTTGTCATGACTTTGTCCGTTTTCGGTGCGAAACTCAAACAGCTCTCGACTGGCTTTACCAGTAGTGGAGACAATCACATCCTCCCCAGCGGTCCGCGCAACGCGTTGGATCACATCTTCCCGGCACAGGGAACCAAGGCTTTGATATTCCGCGTTTTTGTCATAGGTCAGTCCCCCTCTGCGAATGACAAAAGCTATGGTTCTGCCCTCATTCAGCATTCCTCTGAATCCGGCCATAGCATCTCGGGCTTCAGACTCCACAGTTTTTGAGTCAATGACAAAAGTAGGAATTTCCATATCTTCCAAGAGCTTCAGCGTCACGGCACCTTGATAAATATGCTGTGGCTCATCCGGTACGCCCGGCTCGCCGCGCCAGCCAATCACCAAAATAGCTGGTATGCCATATACCTCTCGGTGCAGCAGCGACGCCGCTGGATTAATCAAGTTTCCCTCTCCGGAGTTTTGAAGATACACCACAGGAACCTTTCCTGTAGCCAAATGATATCCTGCTGCCAAAGCCGCGCAGTTTCCCTCGTTTGCCCCAATGACATGGTGTTGGGAATCTACGCCGTAAACATTTATCAAATAGTCGCAGAAAGGACGCAGCTGAGAATCCGGAACGCCAGTATAAAAATCAGCGCCTAGAATATCCACAAAGACCTCTGCCTGCATAGACTCTCTCCTCGTATAGTAAGATTTTCAGATAATTTATAAGAGTATCTGCATAGCACATTTTAGGTCAGCCGGCAGTGAGATACCTGTGATACAATATACCACTGGACTTTCTGTGACCGCAGATGGTGTGTCATTTATATCTCCTCAGGAATCATGCGAATAATGCTGGCAAAGGGCATTAAATCGCGTTCAGATTCCAAGGTCCGGTGGTGGCGCAGAATACTCTCCGCCGTGCGCTGCATAGCCGGAACCTGACTGCGCATCAATTGATTTGCATAAATAACAATATTGACGCCTCTTTGTTTGAATTCTGCCTCTCTTACCGCATAAAAGGACGTGGGGACTACCGTCAGCGGCGTATCTGGGTCGGCTTTGCGAAATTTTTCCACAAACTCAAAAATCTCGTCCGGCTCATTCCGGCGGGAATGGATCATAATACCATCCGCCCCTGCCCGAACAAAGGCCGCCGCTCTGGTGAGCGCGTCATCCATCCCGCGTTCCAGGATCAGGCTCTCAATACGGGCAATAATCATAAAGTCTGTGGACTTCTTTGCATGTCGCTTATACACATCTGACGCTGC
>CAMWQV010000027.1 GCA_947176425.1 uncultured Clostridia bacterium | reverse complement strand
GTATTTTTCGATATACTGATCAAGTTCATAGCCGTGTTCCGCGACGCCCCTGACGACTCTGCGGATATAATTGCGCTGGCTTGGCCCCGGCAGCTCCCCGTAGACCTCATATTCCGGGGCCAGCGTCTTAAAACGGCTGTCGGACAGACGCTGCTCCAGCAGTTCCTCCGGGGACAGGTCGGTAAAGCTCAGCTCGTAGGACAGGTGCATGGCAATTTCGCGCGCAACATTTCTAACCACAGGTACCTCCCATTACAGACCGGATTACTGGAAGGACACGCCGCCCACATGGACATTGACGGCTTTGACGGCAAAGCCGGTCATGGACTCAATCTCGCCGGAGACGGCATTCTGGATCTTCTCCGCGACTTCCGGAATGGCATAGCCGTAGCGGATCATCACATAGAGATCAATGGACGCGCCGTCGTCGTCCACAGAGAGACGGACGCCTTTTGCATTGGATTTTTTGGTGGCCAGATTCATCATCCCGCTGATGCCCTCCACCTCCACCGCGGCGCTGGCGGCGAGTGAGGCCAGAACGTCCTCCGAAATGTGGATGCACCCCAGTTCCTCGGGATGCGTCATGTATTCTTTGTTGTCGCCCATAAATTTAGACTCTCCTTATCAATATGCGGATTAGCTTTCCTATTGTACCACTGTCTTCCATAAATTACAACCTTAATTTTTAATATTCTGCCTCAATCAGTTCATGTGCTGTACCAAGCCCGGCATCCAGCCTCGCAACCGCTTCACGCAGGCGGGCCTGGTTGGTTTCCGAGTAAAAGGGGTCAAGAGACACTTTGAATGGCAGCCCATGTTCTCTGACTGCCTTTTTAAAAAATACTGTGACTGCGGTGGTTAGATTCATGCCCAGTTCCTGGCAAAGATTCTCCATACTCCGTTTCAAATCCTCATCCATTCGGATATTGATGTTTGTTTGCGCCATAAATGATCGCTCCTTTCAAGCATATGATAGCATATTGCAATTACAGCGTCAACACAATATGCGCACAAATTTTTTTGAAAGTCATTGAAAAACCTCTTGACTTTTTGCAACGCATATAGTATATTAAACGCATTACAAAAAGCGAGGTGATATTATGTCTCCCAGAATGGGCAGGCCAAAACTGGACAATCCCAAAAACATCAACTATTCGATTAGGATGGATCAAGAGACCGAAAAGAGATTGCAGGAATATTGCATAAAACACAATATTTCTAAAGGCGAAGCCATCCGGCAAGGGATACGTCTTCTTTTGACTAAAGAAAAATAAGGGTTTCGCCCCCCGGCCAAAGGACAGGCGAAACCCTGCGCCCCGGCGAGGTTTCCCAGCCGGATCAATCTATTATATCAGGTCAGGAACCTCCGTGCAACAAAAATATGCGGCAAAGACGGAAGCGCGGAAACAGAAGTTAGTTTAAGCTACTCCACATAGCACACTATCCCCGCCAAAAACCGCCGTGCTTTCTTGTTGAAAATTGCGGTTGACAGGCGCAGGGATATCTGTTATAATTTTAACAAATTCAGAGAAACGTGAAAATACAATCGTTTTCTATGGCGTATTTTACGTTTTTCCAATCAAAATAGTGCAAAATCCCCCTTACATTCCAGTTGGCAGACCGTTTCTCCCGCGGGGGAGGCGGCGCTATAAAAATCCGTTCAGATCAAAGGAGAAAAATTATGGGCAACAAAGTCACCATCATCGGTGCCGGCAGCGTAGGCGCGACCATCGCAAACGATATGATGGCCATGAACATTGCTACCGAGATCGTCCTCATCGACATCAACGAGGAAAAGGCGTTCGGCGAAGCGATGGACATTTATCAGGGCACCTCATTCGGCGCGCCCGCGATTGTCCGGCCCGGCGGCTATCCCGACGCCGCAGGTTCCCACATCGTGGTCATTACTTCCGGCCTGCCCCGGAAACCCGGCCAGACCCGCCTGGAACTTGCCCAGACAAACGTTGATATTCTCAAGGATATTTCCAAGAATATCGTGCCGCACGCCCCCGACGCTATTTATATCATCGTCTCCAACCCCGTTGATGTGATGACGTATGTGTTCCACAAGATTTCCGGCATTCCGGCGAATCATATCATCGGTTCCGGCACGGTGCTGGATACGGCGCGGCTCCAGGCGGAACTGGCGAAGGAATTTCATATCAGCCCCCGGAACGTCCACGCCCACGTCTACGGCGAACACGGCGATTCCTCGTTTGTCCCCTGGTCTTTAGCCACCATCGCCAACAACAATGTCCACATTTACAAAGGCCACTGCCCCGACGCGGACAAGATCACGTTCGACGGCGAGCTGGAAGTCTTTGAAGAAAAAGTGCGTACCTCCGGCGCGGTGGTCATCAAAGCGAAGGGCGTGACCAACTACGCTATCGGCATGGCTGTGTGCCATATTGTCCGCAGCATCTTCAACGGCGCGGGTACGGCGCTGACGGTCTCCACCATGATGAACGGCGAGTACGGCATTGAGGACGTGTGCCTGAGCGTGCTGAACATTGTCGATCATGACGGCGTGCGCGGCAAAATCCGGAACGATCTGACCGGGGAAGAACTGGAAAAACTCCGTGCCAGCGCCGCCAAGCTGAAAGAAACCATTGCGGCAATCAATTTTTAATTAAAACATAAGGAGGCCCAACCATGGAATACCGGATCGCGCATGACTCAATGGGCGAGGTGCAGGTACCCGCCGACCGCTACTGGGCCGCACAGACCCAGCGTTCCCATGAGAATTTCCCCATCGGCGTGGGAATCGAAACCATGCCCCGTGAGATTACCCACGCGTTCGGCATTTTGAAAAAGGCGGCGTCCATCGCCAACCACGCCCTCCGCCCGGAAAAAATGACGGACGAAAAACTGGAAGCCATCGGAAAAGCCTGCGACGAAGTTATCAGCGGTTCCCTTAACGGCCATTTCCCGCTGGTGGTATGGCAGACCGGTTCCGGCACGCAGTCCAACATGAACGCCAACGAAGTCATCGCCAACCGCGGCAACGAGATTGCAGGCAAAAAGCTTCTGCACCCCAACGACGATATCAATATGTCCCAGTCCTCCAACGACACGTTCCCCACGGCAATGCACATCGCGGCAGTGGCGGCGATTGAGGATCAGGTTTTACCGGCAATCGACACGCTTGCGGCAACGTTCCGGCGTCTGGAGGAGGAGAACGAGGGAATCGTCAAATCAGGCCGGACCCACTTGCAGGACGCAACGCCCATCACCTTTTCCCAGGAAATTTCCGGCTGGCGGAGCAGTCTGGAGCGGGACCGTGAACTGCTGGTTCTGAGCCTGCCCCCGCTGAAAGAGCTTGCGTTAGGCGGCACGGCGGTCGGCACGGGCCTGAACGCCCCCAAAGGGTTCGATGAAAAAGTGGCGGAGGCCGTCTCCCAGCTGACCGGCAAGACGTTCAAGACGGCGGCGAACAAATTCCACGCCCTCACGTCAAAAGATGAAATCGTCTTTGCCCACGGCGCGCTGAAAGCTCTGGCGGCGGACCTGATGAAGATTGCCAACGACGTGCGCTGGCTGGCGTCCGGACCCCGTGACGGTTTAGGAGAAATCTTTATCCCGGAAAACGAACCCGGTTCCTCCATCATGCCCGGAAAAGTCAATCCGACTCAGTGCGAGGCCCTGACGATGGTGGCCGTACAGGTCATGGGCAATGATACCGCCGTGGGTATGGCGGCGTCTCAGGGCAATTTTGAGCTGAATGTGTTCATGCCCGTCTGCATCTATAATTTCTTGCAGTCCGCACGTCTGCTGGCACAGGCGATGCTGTCGTTCAACAACAACTGCGCGGTGGGAATCAAGGCGAACCGTGAGAAGATGGAACATAACCTGCACAACTCCCTGATGCTGGTAACGGCGCTGAATCCGTACATCGGCTACGAGAACGCGGCAAAAACGGCGAAAAAAGCGTTCAAAGAAAACATATCCTTAAAACAGGCCTGTGTAGAGCTGGGCTTTCTGACCTCCGAGCGTTTCGACGAGGTCTTCCATCCCGAACAAATGGTCTGATCAGGAGGCGACTATGACATATTCCTATTTCCCAGGCTGTACCCTGAAAACAAAGGGGAAAGATCTGGATATCTGGGGCAGGGCTTCCATGGAAGCCCTGGGCGTCACGCTGGAAGAACTTCCGCAATGGCAGTGCTGCGGCGCGGTGTACCCCCAGGCGAAAGACGAGATTGCAACAAAACTGTCGTCGGTCCGCGCGCTGGTCTCGGCGCGGGACCAGGGGCGGGATCTGGTGACGCTCTGTTCGGCGTGCCACCATGTTATTAAACGCGTGAACTGCGACATGGCGCAGGACGAATACATCCGCACCCGCGCAAACAACTATTTGCAGCTGGAAACCCCCTACGCAGGGGAAACGAAAGTCCTGCATTATCTGGAAGTCCTGCGGGACGAAATCGGTTTTGACAAGCTGAAAGAGCAGGTCAAGCGCCCGCTGGCAGGCCGGAAAATCGGCGCGTATTACGGCTGTCTGCTTCTGCGTCCCAGCAAGGAGCTGAAATTTGACGACCCCGAAAATCCCACGATTATGGAAGATTTTATCCGGGCGTTAGGCGCGGAACCGGTGGTATACGCCATGCGCAACGAGTGCTGCGGCGGCTATACCACGCTGGAAAACAAGCCCTACGCGGCTAAACAGGCAGGGAAAGTGCTGGACAACGCGGCCAACTGCGGCGCGGCGGAAATCATTACCGCCTGTCCCCTCTGCATGTACAATCTGAAGGAAAACGGCGGCGGCAGACTGCCGGTCAAATATTTCACCGAACTGCTGGCGGAAGCGTTAGGCGTAAAGGAGGCGGAAGCATGAGCGATATGACGGAAATTGTAAAACGCATCTCCGGCGTCAATCCCCGCAAGTGCATGAAGTGCGGCAAATGTTCCGCCGCATGCCCCGCCTATGACGAGATGGACTATCATCCCCATCAGTTTGTGGACATGGTGGAAAACGGGCGGCTGGAAGAACTGATGGATTCCAAAGGCATCTATATGTGTCTGAGCTGCTTCGCGTGTCTGGAACGCTGCCCCCGCAGTGTGGAACCGGCAAAGCTGATTGAGGCGGTGCGTCTGGCGGTGGTCCGGCAGCAGGACAAAAACCATCTGAAACCGGAACAGATTCCCGGTCTTCTGGACGCGGAACTGCCGCAGCAGGCCATTACAAGCGCGTTCCGGAAATACAGAAAGTGAGGTGAGAGAACATGCAGAAAATAGGCGTATTTGTATGCTGGTGCGGCAGTAATATCGCCGCTACGGTGGATGTGCAGGCCGTTTCCGACGCGCTGGCGAAAGAACCGGGGGTCGTGTTCTCCACGAATTATCAATATATGTGTTCCCAGGCCGGACAGGACATGATTCAGGACACTATCAAGGAATACGGGCTGACCGGCGTTGTCGTCTGCTCCTGTTCCCCCCGTATGCACGAGGCCACGTTCCGCAAGACCTGCGAGAAAGCCGGACTCAATCCGTATATGGTCGAGATTGCGAATATCCGCGAGCAGTGTTCCTGGATTCACAAGGACAAGGAAACCGGCACGGAAAAAGCGATTATTTTAGGCCGTGCGGCAATCGCGAAAGTACATCTGAACGCCCCCCTGACCGCCGGACAAAGCCCTGTGACAAAACGGGCGCTGGTCATCGGCGGCGGCATCGCGGGCATTCAGACCGCCCTGGATATTGCGGAAGCCGGTTTTCCGGTGGACATCGTGGAGACAAAACCGACCATCGGCGGCAAGATGACGCAGATTGACAAGACGTTCCCCACCCTGGACTGTGCCGCCTGTATTCTGACGCCCAAAATGGTGGACGCGGCGCAGAACGAAAATATAAACATTCTCTCCTATTCTGAGGTGGAATCCGTGAAAGGCTTTGTGGGCAATTTCACCGTGACCATCCGCCGCAAAGCGAGATATGTGGATGAAACGAAGTGTACCGGCTGCGGCCTGTGTACCGAAAAATGCCCGCAGAAAAAAGTCCCCAACGAGTTCAATCTGGGCCTGGACAACCGCCGCGCCATTTATATTCCCTTTGCCCAGGCGGTGCCCAAAGTCGCCACCATCGACCCCAATTACTGCACGATGCTGAAAACCGGCAAATGCGGCGTCTGTTCCAAGGTCTGCACCGCCGGCGCGATCGACTACAAGCAGCAGGATGAACTGATTGAACGGGAATACGGCGCGATTGTAGCGGCAACCGGGTTCAATCCCATCTCCATGGACAAATTCGATGAATTCGCGTATTCACAGAGTCCGGACGTGGTGACGAGCCTGGAGTTTGAACGCCTCATGAACGCCGCGGGACCTACCGGCGGCACGCTGCTGCGTCCCTCTGACGGCACACATCCCCATACGCTGGTATTTGTCCAGTGCGTCGGCTCCCGCTGCGACGGCGGCGAGAAAGGAAAACCGTACTGTTCCAAAATCTGCTGCATGTACACGGCCAAGCACGCCATGCTGACCCGTGAAAAATATCCGGATACCGACGTGTACGTATTTTATATTGATGTCCGTACCCCCGGCAAGAACTTTGACGAGTTTTACCGACGCGCCGTGGAAGAATACGGCGTCCACTATATCAAAGGCATGGTGGGCAAGGTCGTGCCGGAAAACGGCAAGCTGAAAGTGCAGGCGTCCGATTTGCTGGGCGGACAGCAGCTGCATATCGACGCGGATATGGTGGTGCTTGCGGCGGCAATCGAGCCGGACAAGAGCGCGCGGCCTCTGGCGACGATGCTGACCGCCTCTATGGATACAAACGATTTCTTCACGGAGGCCCACCCGAAACTGCGGCCCGTAGAGAGTCCCACTGCCGGTGTTTTTCTGTCCGGCGCGTGCCAGGGACCGAAGGATATTCCGGATACCGTGGCACAGGCGGGCGCGGCGGCGGCGAAAGTGATTGGCCTGCTGTCGAAAGACCAGCTGACATGCAATCCGTGCGTGGCCAACAGCAACGAGCTGATGTGCAACGGCTGCTCCGCGTGTGAAAAAGTCTGTCCCTACGGCGCGATTACCTATATTGACAAGGACTTCCGCGGCCCCAACCGGACCACGCTGCGCCGCCGTGTCGCGCAGGTGAATCCGGCGGTATGCCAGGGCTGCGGCGCGTGTACGGTGGCCTGTCCCTCGGGCGCGATGGATTTGAAAGGCTTCTCCAACGCGCAGATCATGGCGGAGGTGGATGCGATATGCAAGTAAATCAGGAATTTAAGCCCACGATTGTGGCGTTCTGCTGCAACTGGTGTTCCTACGCGGGCGCGGACCTGTCGGGGACCAACCGCCTGCAATATCCGGCGAACGTGAAAATTATCCGGATTCCCTGCTCCTGCCGCCTGAACCCCATGTTTATTTTACGGGCGTTCCAGCGGGGCGCGGACGGTGTCATCTTATGCGGCTGTCATCCCGGCGACTGCCACTACACCACCGGCAACTACTACGCCCGCCGCCGCATGACCCTGCTGTTTTCCATGCTGGACTTTTTGGGCATCGAGCGGGAGCGGACCCGTGTGGAATGGGTTTCCGCCGCGGAAGGCGCGAAATTTGCCGCCACAATGAATGAATTTGTGGAGACCGTGACGAAGCTGGGCGAGAACAAGAGATTGGAGGACCTGCGATGCAAGAGCTAATTAAGGCGAAAGCCGTCGAACTGCTGGAAAACGGCGTCTGCGACCGGGTCTTGGGCTGGAAAGCCGGAGAATTTTTCTATGACGTGACCCCGGCGGTTTTCAGAAGCCGGGAGGAAATCGAAAAAGATTTTGTATTCGGCCCGTTCTGCGGCGCGAATATGTCAAAATACCTCATTGCGGAGAGCCGGAAAGAAGGAAAAATCGCGGCCTTTTTGAAGCCCTGCGACACCTATTCTTTCCAGCAGCTGCAAAAAGAACACCGCATCCGGCGTGAAAACGTGTACGCGGTGGGCGTGCAGTGCGAAGGCATGTGCGATATCGACGCCATGAAAGCCGCGGGAATCAAGGGCATTTTAGGCGCGGACGGCGACGGCGGCACGCTGACGGTACATACCCTTTACGGCGACAAATCCGTGGAACGGAAAACCGTTTTGGCGGAGCGGTGCAAGTGCTGCAAGAGCAAAAAACTGCTGGGCTGTGACGAGATCATCGGCGGGCAGGGGGAAGAACTGGAAAGCAATCGTTTCGCTCAGGTGGAGAAGCTGGAGGCCATGACCCCCGATGAACGGTTTGCGTTCTGGCGCGGGGAACTGAGCCGCTGCATCCGCTGCAACGCCTGCCGGAACGTATGCCCCGCCTGTTCCTGTGAGAAATGCGTCTTTGACAATCCGGCGTCCGGCGTGGAGAACAAAGCGGCGGCTAACAGCTTTGAAGAAAACCTGTTTCATGTCATCCGCGCGTTCCATGTGGCGGGCCGCTGCACCGACTGCGGCGAATGTTCCCGTGTCTGTCCCCAGCACATCCCGCTGCACCTGCTGAACCGGAAATTCATTAAAGATATCAACGAGCTGTACGGCGATTATCAGGCAGGCGCGGATATGGACACCCGCCCGCCGCTGGTGAACTTCCAGACGGACGACCCGGAACCCTCCGTAGTCCATGAAAGGGGGAGCGAACAGTGAAAAAGTGCCCTGTTTCCCAATTAGACGCCCTGTTTGCGTCTGTCGCGGCCCGTCAAAAACTGTATATCCCCGCCGGCGAGGCAAAAACAGCCGCGTTTCAGCCCTGGCAGGAGGGAATGAAGCTGACGGACGCTTTGAATACCGTGCGCAGTGCAAAGGACCTGTTTTTCCCGCAGGTGGAAAACCTGGTGAATTTCAAGGTCACGGGCAAGCAGATTGAGATTATCGAGAACCGGGACCCGTCGGAGCCGTTTGTGGTATTCGGCGTGCGGGCCTGCGACTGCCGGAGCTTTGATATTCTGGATAAAGTATTTCTCTGCGACCCGGTTGACACGTATTACAAGACCCGCCGGGAGAACGGCGTGATTATGACGCTGGCCTGCACGGAACCGGAAGAGACCTGTTTCTGCACCGCTTTCGGCATCGACCCCACGGACCCCGCCGGAGACGTTTCCTGCTGGATGGACGGCGAAAACCTGTATCTCCGGGCTAATACGGAAAAAGGCGAAACGCTGCTTTCTGAACTGCCCATGCTGTCCGACGGAGACGCGCCCGCAGCGGACAAGACCGTTTTCGACCGCCTGCCCCTGAAAAATCTCCCGCTGGACAAATTCGGCGGCGAGCATATGATGGAGCTGTTCAAATACGAGAAATGGGCCGGGCTTGCGGAGAGCTGTCTGGGCTGCGGCGCCTGCACTTTCGTCTGTCCCACCTGCCAGTGCTACGACATTAGAGAGTTCAACACCGGCGATGAAATTAAGCGGTTCCGCTGCTGGGACAGCTGTATGTACTCCGACTTTACCCTCATGTCCGCCGGACAGCCCCGTCCCACGCAGCTGGAACGGTTCCGCCAGCGGTTCATGCACAAGCTGGTCTATTATCCCTCCACCCATGACGGGGAATTTGGCTGTGTCGGGTGCGGACGCTGCCTGCAAAAATGCCCAATCTCAATGAATATCGTCAAAGTTGCTAAGACATTAGGGGAGGAAACGACATGAGACAAGACCCGTTGATCCCAATGCTGGCTGTGGTGACGGACATCCGGCAGGACACCCCGGACGTGAAGACGTTCCGGGTGGTCGGTCTGGACGGCAAAAAGCCCTTGATCCACATCCCCGGACAGTGCGCCATGCTGTCCATCCCCGGCGTAGGGGAGGCGTTGTTCTCCATTACCTCCTCCCCCACCAATGAAGAGTATCTGGAATTTTCCATTAAAAAATGCGGCTGCGTCACGGACTGGCTCCACGCTATGGAACCGGGCCAGCAGGTGACTCTCCGCGGTCCCTACGGCAACGGGTTTCCAGTGGATACGGATTTCGCGGGAAAAGACCTGGTGTTCGTGGCGGGCGGCATCGGACTCGCGCCCCTGCGTTCGGTCATCAACTACGTCCGCCATTTCCGGGACCGCTACGGCAGCGTGGATATCGTCTACGGCTCCCGCAGCAAGGCCGATCTGGTAGATTATCAGGAGATTTTGGACGAGTGGTGCAAAGAGGACGGCATTTCCGTCCATCTCACCATCGACAACCCCCAGCCCGATTGGGACGGCCATGTGGGATTTGTGCCCAATTACGTGAAAGAGCTTGGGTTCGATACCGGCAAGACGGTTATCATGTGCGGCCCGCCAATTATGATTAAATTCACCCTGGCGGGACTCATGGAGCAGGGTTTTCCAAGAGACAACATCTATACGACCCTGGAACTGCGGATGAAATGCGCGCTGGGACGGTGCGGCCGCTGCAATATCGGAGACAAATTTGTCTGCAAAGACGGCCCTGTCTTCCGTTTGGACCAGCTGGACCAGCTTCCTGACGAATACTAATCCTTTTAGTTATAAGGAGATGACGATATGGAACAAATGGTAAATGTATATCTCTTCGGCAAACGCTACGCCGTGCCTGAGAGCCTGACCATTATGGAGGCGATGGAGTACGCGGGGTATCAGCTGGTCCGGGGCTGCGGCTGCCGGAACGGTTTTTGCGGCGCGTGCGCGACCATCTATCGGATTGCGGGCGACCGGGAATTAAAAGGCTGTCTGGCCTGCTCCACCAAGGTGGAAGATAATATGTATGTGGCAACCCTCCCCTTCTTCCCGCTGGTGAAAGAAATTTACGATATCGAAAAAGTCAAGCCCACGGAACAGATCATGATGCAGCTGTATCCGGAAATCTACTCCTGCGTCGGCTGCAACGCCTGTACAAAAGCGTGTACACAGGGCCTGGACGTGATGCAGTACATCGCCTATGCCCAGCGGGGCGAGTATGAGAAGTGCGCGGAAGAATCTTTTGAC
>CAMWQV010000026.1 GCA_947176425.1 uncultured Clostridia bacterium | reverse complement strand
AGACGTCTGGTGTGCTCGGATATTGGTATAAGAGACATGTGTCCCGGCCCGCTTCCACACTGAACTCTGCCGGGACAGCAGCGGCGTACTTCCGCCCGAACGCATTTTTGACACCGGGCATTTCCCCCAGCTGCCGCGTCAGATCAGAAGCAATCAATTCTCCATTTTCCAAAACGATAATGTCGATATCCGAACTGTACGACTTCGTGGGCAGCAAAATGCCCAGCAGCTCCACCAGAACGGAGAAGCAGAGAAACAGGATAATGCTCAGGGCAAAGGACCCTGCCATCAGAAACAGGCTCTTTTTCGACGCCGCCGCGTGGGAGACGCCCAGGGCGGTTTCGATCTTCATCAAACTGGTGTTAGTCCGCTGGCGGTTCTGCGTCCCCGCGTCCGCATTGCCGGACACCGCCGCCACAGGTGAAACCTTCGCGGCCTTTTTCGCTGGGGCCTGAGCGGCAAGGAGTACCGTAAGGACCCCTACCACAGCCCCGCTGACCACTCCAACCGGGCTGACACTGAAGACCGCCATTCTTGCAAATTCGCCGCCTATAAAGCGATGCATGAACGCAATCATAAACCAGGTGGCCGCTGTACCCAGAAGAATCCCAGCCGGGATCGCGGTTTTGCACCAGTTCAGCGCCTCCAGCTCCACAAAGTGGATGACCTGCTTTTTACTCATGCCAATACACCGCATCATGCCGAAGAACTGCGTCCGCTGCGCAATGGCGCTGTTCAGACTCCCGGAGATCATCAGCACCCCCGCCAGCAGAATCAGCAGGCAGAACACAATCACCGTTGGGTAAATATTTTTTGCCATGCGGTTTTCACTGGCACCCACAGCCGCCAGAAGGATCATATTTTCATTGACTTTGGCCTCCGGAAACTGCTCTTTGATTTCAGAAAGGGTGCGTCTCGCATTGGCCCTTTCGCTGAACTGTATATAGCAGGCGGGGCTGCCCGCATCCCCATTGGCGGCAAGGATTTCCCGGAAAGCCTCCATCTGCAAAAACGCGCCGGCCTGTTCACCCTTTACCGGCAAGGCGGTGGTTTCTCCAAAACCGCTGTCTGTAGCATAGCGGCTGTTTCCGCTGCGAAAGCCAGTAATCAGGAAGTCATAGCTTCCGGCAGGCGTATCCAGCGTCACACGGTCTCCCACGTCAACGCCCAGCAGCGTCCTGGCGTTGGGCGTGAGAATGACTTCGCCTCTCTCCAGACTGGCGCCCTCTGGGAAAAAGGTCATAATATCCGTCCGAAAGGGGGCCTCTGTGCCGGCCAGCACAGTTGGGAGACTGTTGATCGTGTAGTCCCGATCCTTGTCCATATTGACAGAGTCAAACCAGGAGGCCACGGCCACATCGGGCCGCCGGGCAATAGACGCGGCATCTTCCTCCGAGATATTTTCCAGATTGATGTGCCAGTTGCCTCCGGTTTCTTTTACATTGGCTGTCTCAGACTGAATGAAAATGTCCGCCACGCTGAAAATACCCGTCACCAGGAACACAGCGAAGATGATACACAGCAGGGTCATGCGGTTCTGCCGCCGCCGGACTTTGGCGGAGATGGGGATCAGGCTCAAATAGCTTCTCATGCCCGGCACCCCCCAAGATCCGTCAACACGCCGTCGGACACCTGGAAAACACGGTCCGCCGTGTGGGCGATGGCGGGATTGTGGGTAATCATAATGACGGTCTGCTCATATTGCCGGGCCGTTTCTTTCAGCAGAGCCAGGACTTCGCTGCTGTTTTGGGAATCCAGATTTCCAGTCGGTTCGTCAGCCAGAACCAAAGAGGGCCGGGTCATCAGCGCCCGTCCGATGGCTGCCCGCTGCTGCTGTCCGCCGGAGAGCTGGCCGGGCAAATGGTCCCGCCGCTCGTCCAGGCCCAGGACATCCAGAAGCTCGTCCAGATACCTCTTGTTGGGCCGCTGGTGGTCCAGCAGCACAGGGAAGATCATATTCTGCTCCACGGACAGCTCCGGGATCAGGTTGAACGCCTGAAAGATAAAACCGATATTTCGGCGGCGAAAGATGGTCAGAGCCTTTTCCTGCATGGCGAAGGTGTTCTTCTCGTTGATAAAAACCTTGCCGGAGGTAGGGGTGTCCAGCGCTCCGATCATGTTCAGAAGGGTACTCTTGCCGGAACCGGATTCCCCAACGATGGCAACAAATTCCCCTTTGGGTACGGAAAAGCTGACATCCTTTAATGCGTGGACCGCCGTTTCCCCGCTGCCGTAAGTTTTGCAGATATGTTCTACTCGCAACAAGTCCATAAGCATAAAACTCCTTTCTTTCATTGGACTGCATGAGCATCATAGCACGCAAACCTTACTGTCAGATGAATCGAAGATGACTATTTTGTCATAATAGGGAAATTAACAGTAATGGCTGTCCCGTGTCCCAGCTCGCTGTGAACCTCGATACTGCCCTTGTGGGCCTCAATAATCGACTTTGCCAGGGGCAGTCCCAGACCAACCCCCTGCATATTTTTGGAAAAGCGGCTGCGGTAGAAACGTTTGAAGATATGATACAGGTCCTCCGGATGGATACCGCTGCCGGTGTCTTTTACTGTGATTTGCGTGAGACAGGGCGACAGCCGCCACCGGATCAAAATACGGTCTCCCTGCGCCGTATGGTCCAGCGCGTTTTTCACAAGATTCCCGATGGCCTCTGTCAGCCACACCCGGTCGCAAAGGAGAATACCCTTTTCGTCCCCCTCTAGGACGATCTCTTTTCCCTCCTGTTTCGTGCGGAAGGAATATTGCCCTTTGATATGCTCCAGCAGCTCCGATATATTTTCCGGCGCTTGCTCCAGTGTGAAGGCTCCCGCGTCCAGCCGGGCCATTTTCAACAGGTTCTGCACCAGAGATTCCATTCGGTCAAGCTCCTGTTCCGAGAGGGCTGCAAACTCACGGACGGCGGCGGTGTCCCCCGGCTCCTGCTGGAGAATCCCGTTGTAAATGTTCAGCGCGGCGATGGGTGTTTTGAGCTGATGGGAAATGTCCGAAATCGTATCCCGCAGGAATTCTTTGGCCTGCCGCTCACTGTCAACGTGGGCGTCCGCAATGGCCACCAGGGAATTGACCTCATGGAACAGGTGATACATGGCCCCTTCCCTGCTGCACGCAATACCGCCCTTCCTCCGGTCCAGAATATAGTCCGCAATCTGAAGGGCGGCGTCCTCCAACTGCTGGTCCCGCATCTGGAGATATTGCCAGCAAAGCACAAAAACGCCTGCCTCTACACAGAGAGAGGACGCGAACAAAAGCGGCAGCGCATTTAGAGGATAGCAGCAGAGCAGAAGCGCCGCCAGTGCGGGAAATACCGCCGCACACAGCAGTACTGTGAGAAAAAATGTTTTATTTCCGCCCAAGGTTCTCATTCTGACGCGCCTCCTGTACTCCACTTATATCCCATGCGGCGGATCGTGACAATCCGCATTGGTTTGGTGGGGTTCTCCTCAATTTTTGCCCGCAGGCGGCGGATATAAACCGCCAGCGTATTCCCATTAACAAAGTTTCCGTCACAATCCCACAGATTGCCTATAATCTGTTCCGGGGAGAGGATGATACCGGGGTGTTCCATGAAAAACCGGAGGAGCTTGTATTCCGCCGCTGTCAGCTCTATAGGTGCGCTGTTCTTATAGGCCCGGCCCTCCAGCAGCTGAAGGGTAATCCCATTCGAGCATAGTTCCCCAGGCACCTGCCGAAAATGCTGGCTTCTGCGGAGCAGCGCGTTGATCCTGGACAGCAGCACCGCCAGTTTGAAAGGCTTTGTAATATAGTCATCGCCGCCAATATCCAGCCCCAAGATGATACTGGTTTCTGTGTCTGAGGCAGTCAGGAAAACAATGGGGACTTGGGATGTTTGCCGGACCTTCTCGCAAAAGGTAAAGCCGGAACCATCGGGGAGGGAAACGTCCAAAACCAGCAAATCATAGTTTCCCTCTTTCCAGAGATTTTCCGCCTCCTGGAGCGTGCGGGCGATGTCCAGTCCATAGCCTGCCTTTTGAAAAGCAAAGGAAAGGCCATTGATAAGGCTCAAATCATCCTCTAACAGCAGCAAATTGCTCATGCGAAACCTTCTTCCTGTTTCATGTTCGGTATATATGTACCAGCCATAGTATAATTCGAGAAATGTTATAATGCAAGTCTGATTGGTGCAATGAGCCAATACTGCTCATATAGGTCTGCAACTTTTTACTCTCAGGTACGTAGACAAGGCCCTGCAAAAGAGGTACAATATAGCGCGTATCATTCGGAGGTGCAATATGTATCGAATTTATATGGTAGAAGATGACAATGGAATATTTGAGGTAGTGAAAAGCAGGGGCGGAAAATATGAGCTGCAATTCTTCGGGGTAAAGAACTTCCGGAACATTCTGGAGGAATTTTCTGATATTGAGCCGCATTTAGTTATTATGGATATCGGACTGCCCTTTTTCGATGGTTATTACTGGTGCAGAAAAATCAGAGAGATTTCCAATGTGCCAATGATATTCTTGTCCTCTGCGTCTGACAATCTGAATATGGTAATGGCAATGAATATGGGCGGTGATGATTTTGTGGCAAAGCCGTTCGATTATGAAGTGCTGATTGCAAAAATTCAGGCTTTACTGCGCAGGACATATGATTTTGCTGAAACAGTATCCGGGACAGGGCGTGGTGAAATATATCTGAATACCCGAAACTGTACGCTTGTATATAAGAACACTGCCATTGATCTGACAAAAAATGAATATAAAATACTTTCTGTGTTGATAGAAAACAAAGGCGAAATTGTAAGCAGGGAACGTTTAATGGATTCTTTATGGGAATCCGATTGTTATATTGATGACAATACTCTGACCGTCAATGTCAACCGGCTTCGCAAGAAACTGAATACATATGGACTGGACGATTTCATTCAAACAAAGAAAGGTATGGGCTATCTAATTGAGGAGAATGCGGTATGAGTTTTGTGCTACAGTATCTTCGGGAGCATTCACGCACGATATGGACACTGCTGCTGTTCTTTGTGATATACACTGTTTCTTTTTTATTGTATCATCTTCCTTTAGCAGCGGTGTTGTACCCCACGGTAATTTGTCTGTTATTCGGATTAGTGAGCGCTTGTCAATCCATTTATAAGGCATATCAGAAACATTATCGCCTGACAGAATTGCAGAAATTATCTGATGTTGTGATACAGTCCGAACTGAGATCATACACCACAACAGAAGATCAGGATTACCGGAAAATCATCAGTCACTTATGCAGTGAGAAACAGGCAATGGAACAGCAAATGACAACCGCGTATTCCGAAATGATAGATTATTATACCGTATGGGTTCATCAGATCAAAACGCCCATTTCTTCTATGCGGCTGCACCTGAAAAAAGAGGATACTGCCTTATCGAGAAAGCTGACTTCTGACCTTCTGCACATTGAGCAATATGTAGAAATGGTGCTGACCTATCTGCGTATGGGCTCTGATACAACAGATTATGTGTTCCGTGAAGTGGACCTGGACAAACTGTTAAAAGACAATATCCGTAAGCTGCGTGGTGATTTTATTATTAAGAAGCTGAATTTGCAGTACACACCCTCGAACGAAACGGTTATTACCGATGAAAAATGGCTGTCCTTTGTGATTGGACAGATACTTTCCAATGCTCTGAAATATACGAAAGAGGGCTGTGTCTCCATAAGTGTCGAACACTCTAAAATGCTTTGTATTACTGATACAGGGATAGGAATTGCACCAGAGGACATTCCCCGTATCTTTGAAAGGGGGTTTACAGGCTATCATGGGCGTGAGCATATTCACGCAAGTGGACTGGGATTGTACCTTTGCAAAGAGATATGCAACCGGCTGGGTATCGGTATTGATGTTGTATCTGAAGTAGATAAGGGAACTACAGTTCGGCTCAATCTGAATCAAAAACACTAACCTTACAAAACTGTTAGCCAAATGAAAGTTGAATCAATGGAAAGACGTTTTCTTTATGCTATACTGACAGCATAAAGGAGGTCATCAAGGCTATGAGTTTACTTGAAATCCATGCACTTAAAAAAGTGTACAGCACACGCTTCGGCACAAACGAAGTAACCGCGCTCCGCAATATCAATTTCTCTGTTGAGGAGGGAGAATATGTAGCGGTCATGGGCGAGTCCGGCTCCGGTAAAACCACGCTGCTGAATATCCTTGCCGCATTAGACAAGCCGACAGGCGGCACGGTCTTGCTGAACGGAAAGGATATGACTAAGATACCGGAAAATGACATATCCAGCTTCCGCAGAGATCATCTCGGCTTTGTATTTCAGGACTTCAATCTTCTGGATACGTTCACTTTAGAGGATAACATCTATCTTCCGTTAGTGCTTGCCGGAATGCCCCATCAGAAGATGCACCGCCGTTTAGAGCCGATTGCAAAGCTGCTCGGTATTACCGATTTACTGAAAAAGTATCCGTATGAAGTGTCGGGAGGACAGAAACAGAGAGCTGCTGTTGCAAGAGCGCTCATTACAAGTCCGGACATGATACTTGCCGATGAACCGACAGCAGCGCTTGATTCCCGTTCTTCGGAGGAACTGCTCCGCCTGTTTTCTGAGGTCAACAATCAGGGACAGACAATCATCATGGTAACGCACTCTACTGCGACTGCAAGCAAAGCGAAAAGAGTGCTGTTCATTAAAGATGGCGAGGTCTATCACCAAATCTATCGCGGTACGGATACGAACGATCAGCTCTATCATAAAATCACGCAGACATTGACCGTGATGATGACAGGCGGTGATTGCAGATGAGCGAAAAAATCTATCCCAAACTGGCTTGGTCGGCAATACGGAAAAACGGACAGCTTTATGTTCCGTATCTGTTGGCAGGCATTGTGATGGTTTCCGTTTTCTATGTTCTTTCTTTTCTGACAAATTCTCCGATTGTGCGTACTTTGAAGGGAAGCTCCGTTTTGACAGTACTCCTGCAATTTGCGGCAGACGGTGTTGGACTGTTCTCCGTCCCGTTTCTGTTCTATACAAATTCAACGCTGCTGAAGCGGAGAAAGAAGGAACTGGGACTTTACAATATACTTGGAATGAATAAGAAAAACATATTTCATATTCTGCTCTGGGAAACGTTGATGACATTTGCCATTTGTGTCGGCGGCGGTTTGTTTGTCGGGGTATTTCTGTCAAAGTTTGCAGAACTCGGACTGCTGAATATTATGAATGAGCAAATCAACTTTCGTGTGTATATTGACTGGAAATCCGCCGGTATATCCGTGATCGTGTTTGCGTTTATTTACGTCCTGCTCCTGCTCAATACAGTCAGACATCTCCATAGTAATAACCCGATTGAACTGCTGCATAGTGAATCGGCCGGAGAACGTCCGCCGAAGGGAAACGGTCTTCTGGCATTATTCAGCACGGCACTGTTGGCAGCTGGCTACTATCTTTCCGCTTCCGCAGGCGATTCACAGATTGCTATGAACCGTGTGCCAACCGTCATGATACTGGTACTGATTGGAACTTATCTGCTTTTTATCTGTGTTTCCGTTTTTATCTGTAAAGCATTACAGATGAATAAAAGATATTATTATCAGACAGCGCATTTCGTTACCGTGTCTTCTATGAGCTATCGCATGAAGCGAAACGGTGCGAGTCTTGCTTCTATCTGTATTCTTGTATCGGCTATACTGGTGCTTTTATCAGGTTCGGTCACATTCTACGTTGGAATCAAGCAAACAATAGAAGCACATTATCCTTATGATATGGGCGTCATCAGAGAGATACCAAATGAATCCCTTACAGAAGAACTGACGACTGCCAGTATTACCAAACCGCTTTATGAGAATGCAAGAAATGCCGTACAAGAGCAAGGCATACAGAATTTTACGGAAATCACGGTTACAAGAGCGGGAATGATCGCCTGCATGAAAAATGGTGCGTTAAACCTTACAGTGGATACCAGAGAAGTATGGAATGGTATCAGCTCCTTCAAGTATTATAATCGTGAGGAAATGCCGGAAGGCGAAGAAATTTGCTTCGCACATTTTATTTCTCTGGAAGATTATAATAAGCTCTGCGGCACTTCTGAAATACTGAATGAGAATGAAATCATGCTCGGTGTGTTCCATACAGCTTATCAGGCGGACGATATTATTTTACCCGATGGGAAAAGCCAGCCAATCAAAATTAAAACAGAAACATTTCCCCAAATTCCAGGATACAGCATTGAAAACAAGTCTACCAATGAAGAAAGTGTGGGCGAGCTTTGGATCATTGCACCCGATCTTCAGGATTTTCTTTTGAACACCATGCACATTGAAGATCATGCAGAAGAAAATTACTTTGTTTATCGTTTTGAATACGGAATGTATCTGCCCGATGACTATGATAGAGTAGATGAAATTTGCGAAAAGGTACGAATTGCTCTTGGATTGGGTGAATTTGATGGCGGAGAAATTGATTTTACAGTCTACACACATCCGCAAAAGGTGGACAGAGCGAAAGGTGTTGCAGGCGGTCTCTTGTTTGTGATGATCGTGCTGAACCTTGTATTTGCATTCGTAACTACATTGATTATGTATTATAAGCAGATTTCTGAGGGCTATGAGGACAGTCAACGTTTTGTTATCATGCGTAAAATCGGCATGAGGACAGCCGAAGTCAAGAAAAGTATCAACTCTCAGATGATAACCGTATTCGGACTTCCTTTACTTGTTGCAGGACTTCATATTATTCTCAACTCAAATATCATCATCAGGGTTTTGGGTATGGCAATTTATGTTGATGGTCTTATGCCATATATTGTCATGGCAGTGGGATTTGTTCTGTTTACCATGATATATATTTTGGTATACCTGATGACATCCAAGACTTATTATAAGATTGTCAATGCTGCGGCTGAGGACTGAATACAAGCGTGTTTTCTATTTACTTGTTTTTCTGCTATAATTTACATTCCTGCATTTGTTCGATGAAAATAAAGGCTATTGTTCTCTCGTTATTCTGGATGTAATGATGCCGGATGTGGACGGATTTCAAGTATTGCGAAAAATCAGGGAAACCAGCAATGTTCCTGCGATTTGATTGACCGGCACAATCCAGAGCTGTTTGAGCATATCATACTGATTTTCGTGATACATCAGCATGGTACACAGCACCCCCAGCACCACTGGCAGGATAATCCATGGGGTATAGCTGAACGCCGTCCACTTGTAAAATTCGATGGGTTCCACACCGGTTTCTTTGACTCTTGCAAAGTAGAACACGCCAGCCAGCGGCATAAAAAGCACCGCCAGCAGCATGAGCCAGATAAACTTTCTCCGGCGCAGCTTTAGAAATTCAACCTGTATCAATTTAAGCAATGCCTTCTCCTCCCGTGATTTGCTTGAAATAGTCCTCAAGGGTATCATTGCAGATTTGAGAGCTGACAACAGCTACGTCCTGCACCACGAGAGCCTTATTACCTTTACCGTCGAGGCCGTTTTGCACATTGAATCATTGCCTGTTGACCTTGTTTTGGGAAACTTGAAAACATATCTTCTGGATGGAATTGGAGTGTTCCTTGCCATTTCTCCGATTATTGCTTTCATATCGCGGATGAAAAAGGGCTACTGGTTGGCGCTGGTATTTGCAGAGATTTACTCTTTCGCCGGACTGTTCGCAAGTATGTCAGAGCAGCTCAAAACGGTATATCCGATGACAGTCGTTTTCAACCTCTCCGGCTATTACGATGCAAGTATGGTTCAAATTCTTATCGGAGTTGTAGTTCTGCTGGCCTGTGCGGTCCTATCGTTATTCATTCTGAAAGAGCTGAATAAGTAACCAAAATAACCACAATATTTCTAATATCCTGCTGCACAACGGCAAAAGTAATAGAATCCAACTCACTAAGGCTTTTCCATTGAACGACAGCCAGCGGGTAAGGTCTTTCCTTGCCCACTGGCGCGCATATCCGATTGACCCGTAAAGACTTCGCCAGCGAGAACAAATTCTACTCATATCATTGCAAATGGCATTAGGTGTGGTATAATAATCGTTACCCATTCGTGGTGCTTCCACAAGATATAAGATAATGTTCCGATTTTACCGAAGCAAACATAGCCTAAGTATAATACCCATTTAGAAAAGAGCAAGTTTTGCGGTAGCTTTTTTCATTTCTATTTGTGCCGGGTGCCGCCCTGGCGTGGTGATTTCTATGAAAAAAATATTATTAGCTCTGTTGTTGAGCGCATTTTTGTTGTCTGGTTGTGGTGCGAAGTACAACAATCCTTCTCTGGCCACTGGGACAAATCAGTCAATCGGAAGCACATCAAATCCGGAGCAGCCGGAGGAAGTGAAGCAGACAGGGGAGGATTCCTCGTTCTTTCCGACCGATGTAAAAATTACGGAAGACGAATCGAAGGAAGGGTCGGCCGGAGATGGTCTTTCCGAAGAGACTGTATCCCAACAGAGCCTTTCCGAGAGAATTGCCCTGGAGATTTCGTATGCCGGGGAGCGGGAGAAAGAAGTGGAGAAAAAGCAGGAGGAAGCTACCACACAGCCGGAGATGAATGAAACCGCCAAAGAGCTGTATCAACTGTGGGACGATACCCTGAACGTTGTGTGGAAACTACTGGAAGAAAACCTGGACGACGCAGACATGAAAGTTTTACGAAAAGAAGAAAAGGAATGGATTGCATCTAAGGACGCAGAAGTGCAGGCAGCAGGGCTGGAGAATGGAGGCGGAAGCCTACAGCCACTGCTGGAAGCAGTGACAGCGGCAGAATTGACAAAAGCGAGGGTCTATGAACTAGCAAAATATGCAGAGGGAAGATGAATAGCACATATGTAGTAGAAAGAACTAGAGGTCTGGTTATGATATCGTACATTTGCATAACCTCATTTTCTCAAACAGGTTCACAGTATAGTCCTACATCCTGCTTATGTCAAGGCAAAGGCCAAACTCCGCAGGGAGAAGTAGGATTTCGGAGAGCCGAACGCTCCGCTAACGTAGGCAAGCAGGGCATCGGGATATCGTTTTCGACATCCCGATGCGCTTGTTGGGGTTCCCCCAAACCCCGGACCGGACGCTCTGCGTCCGGTCGAACACGCCTGACGGCGTGGCTTTGCCGCTCCCTGCGGTCGCTCCTTCCTGCATCTCCACGCAGGAAGTACAACGCACGTCCCGCGCCTGTTAAGGCTGC
>CAMWQV010000025.1 GCA_947176425.1 uncultured Clostridia bacterium | reverse complement strand
ACTGGAGCTGCTGGGCAGATTCGAACTGCCGACCTCATCCTTACCAATTAAAGAAAGGTTGTTGTGGCCTGTCGTTAGTTATTCTGCCTTACCGTCACTAACCCCTTGCGCCACAAGCTGTTGCCGGTTTTCCTACTATAGCCTGTTGTATTCTGCTATATTCTTAAAAAGCCTTTTTTATGGTGTCGGTGTCGGTTTTGTGTCGGTTTCTCTCTGACACCTACACGCTTGACCTCATCCCTTTTTTCCTCTCATTGGATATCCAGCTTTGCTTTCAAGGCCTCTTGCAGAGCAGTAGAGAAGTTAATACCGGCCCGCTCGGACAGGGTATTCAGCCAATTTGGGATTGTAAGCGTCTTTTTGACCGCACGATTGTCGTAGAGCTTCCGGTATTCCATAGTGTCGCAGCACACCAGAGATACAATCTCTCCCGTCCCTTCCTGCACTGTTTTTACATCAGAGGCAGTAGGAATGACCTCGCCGTCCTCCTCGTGGTCATAGAGCATCAGACACAATGCATCTTCGGCCATCTCCATAGCCTCTGGCAGAGTGTCGCCACAGGTATAGCAGCCGTCAATATCCGGAAAGGCCACGGAGTAGCCCTTTTCCTCTTTGGTGAAGATCGCGGGGTATGCGTACTTTGCCATGTCAGTTCTCCTCTCAAATCACGATATGGGCGCATGGGCTTAATCAATCCCGGCGCCCTCTTTGATGGACTTTAAGGTTCCCGGCGGGACGTCTTGCGTCCCATGTCGTGGAACTTGAAATTTCTTCCCGGTCCTCCGACTTATCCAGATTTCGTGTCGGCTACCCTGTCGGTAGAAATAGCAATCGTTCTCTCGGAGCATCTGTTTTACTTCGTTTACTCTCATCCCGTAGTCCCCCTATTTCACAGACATTATAGCACGTGTTCCTACGTGTGTAAAGGCTTTTGCCACTCTAATATCCGAACTCATTTGACAGTACACGCCCCTCTAATGTGTGGGGTTATAGGACAGTTCCTATAACGTGGGCAAGCAAGGCATCGGAATATCCTTTTGGCCATTCCGATGCACTTGTTGGGGACACCCCAAACCCTGGACTTGCCGCTTTGCGCTTCAGTCGAACGTGCCAATAGCACGGCTTTTTATTTCACCACCGGTCAGCATCTCTAACAGGAAGGGTAGGGGGCAGATACACCCCCTTTGACCAAAATCCCAAACGCTTGGGATTTTGAAAACTCTCGCCGCTTCCTCACCGCTTCATCTGCTGGATGGCATTGCTTCGCGTCCTTGGTTTAATCGCCGAAAAGTCAACTCAGAATGGCGGACAGGGGAAACGGAAATCTTGTTCACTTTCTTAAAGGAATCGGAAATTTTCACACCCTTTGTCCCTATTCTGGACAGCCCTCCCTCAAATTTGAGGCACCCTGCAAAGGAGGAAGAAATTTCGTCTCCCTCTGCGGCAAATTTGACGTACCTCAATAAACGGGCGTGTTACAGATTTGCAACACCAGCAGAGGTGCGGAAAATTTCCGGCACCCCGCTCTATCCTATCCTTGGACCAGTGCTGGATGGGCATCCAGATACCGCAAACAGGTGTCCCGAACCGCCGCTCCAGTCCTTCCACATCCGGCGACGGCGGCAACCTCTTTCCAGTTCATACCGTGGAGGAATCGCAGCCGGAGGAATACCCGGATACAAGGATCTTCTATGGCGTTGATATAGTCTGCACCGACATCGGCGGCGATTTTCTCCAGCCGGTCACGGTCCAGCCGTTTCGGGGTACGCTGTTCGGCCAGCCGCTCCCGTTTAATGACGATCCGCTCTACAGTCCGCTCACCGCTTTTTGCGCTGACATTCATGTAATACGGCGTTCGCTCCTCTACGAACTGCTGAAGCTCCGCCTCTTGGCGCAATGCCTGTAGCCCTTTGGTCTGCCATTGCCGGACGGCCTCCTTACTTACTCCCTCATCGGCGGCGATCTCATCAAGGGTCTGCTGCCGGTAGAAGCGGCGCCGCAGCGTGTCGCCATGCCGCGCTGGGAGTTGGTCCATAGCTTTCTCCAGGGCGCTGTGCAGCTGTTCCAGAAAAAGCCGGTCCTCTGCATCCTGGAAGCTCTGGGAAGCTACTGGGTCTGCCTGAAGGTCTCCCAGAGTATCGCCGTCCATGTCATCGTTGACAGGCGTGTCCAGGCTCCCAGCGTGGTTGAGTGGATCATGAGCCTGCCGCTTGCTTCTGTACCCGCCTGCCTCTGCAAAGGCTGTCTTCAGGGAAAGCGACAGCCAGCTGATAAATGAACGATCAGCGGCGGCATTGTACGTGTCGGCAGCAGCAACCAGGGCAAGATACCCGCAGTTGTACAGGTCCTCAAACTCCACGCCGCCCGCTCCGCCGGAAAGCGTCATCCTCTGCCGGGCTTTCATTGCTACGAACTTCTCCACCTGCTCCCACAGCTCCGGCAGCCGGTCCCGTTCTCCAGTCTGGATCAGCGTCACCAATTCTTCATTTGACATGGTGGGCCTCCAGGTACCGATGGTAGCGAATACTCACAGACTTCCCCGTGTTCTTGCCGCCGATCAGCGCCGCCACCGTCTCCCAGCTCATGCCGTGAAGAAACCGCAACCGGAAAATCATACGCATTGTATCGTCCTCAATGCCGCCGATCCAGTCCATCACCGCCGCCTCTGACCGCTGCAGCTCCGTCTCCAGGCCGGATATGGTTTCTTTCACGCTGGTAGCCTCGTCGGCAAGGCCGGCTGTTTCCAGAGAGACCAGCAGTCCACGGCTCTGCTCCAGCCGCCGCCGCAGTGTCAGGCAGCGGGTCAAGTCTTGCTTTGTCATTTACATCACAGCTCCTTCATGGTAGAATAATGTGAAGTTTATCCGCCACAAAGAGCATAAGGGAGACAGGAAACGCCGTGCCTGCCTCCCTTTATGTTGTTACGGCGCAGCTTTTCTGAAGGAATCAGGTTTGCCGTTGCCGTGAGCCGCTATCTGCGCCTATCCCTGCCCGTAGAGTAAAGCAAAACCTTAACGGCGGCGCGGGCTTCTGCCTCTTTTGCAGTAATTCCCCGCCGGTTTGCCTCTAAGGCGGCACGGTAGGCCATTTCTTGCGCTGTACAGGCATTGGGGCCGTACTTGGCCGCCTGGACGGTTTCAGAATCAAAGAGACACGCGATCTCATCAATTTCCCGAATACGCTTTTCTTCTGCTTTTTCATGTGCAGACAAGTATGTTTTTCCGGGTTCTATCATGGTTTCAATTTCCTTTCTCTTTTTAACGCTCGCTGCTGTAGTGACTGCGAGCCCTGTCAAGGAAGAACCGACTCACGGAAACGCCGCGTTCCCGAATCGCTGAAAGAATGTCGTTCCAGGGAGCTATTGCTTGTTCGCAAAACTCGCGGATAGCCTTGAGGTCAGCATAGTATTGCTCGTCCGCCTCTTTGCTTTCGGCCACAGCGGTTTCCATAGCTGTATAGGCTTCGTCGCACCGTGGCGGCTTCCCGCTCAGAAGCTCCAGCTGTGCGCCTAACTGCGTCCGCTGCTGCTCCAGTTCGGTTAAAGTCCGCTGCACCTTGTCCAACTCCACGTCACCCCCCAACATAGTTGCCTTGAGCATAGCCGGTTTTAACGCTTCCTCCTTATACTCAACTTCCGCAAGCCGCTTATTCAGGTCCGCCGTCATCTCCCGAATCTTTGTGTTCCGATCTCTGACCGCCCTATCGTATTCCCGGACCGCAGTGTTTGCACGTTCTATAGCGGCGGCGTGTTGCTTTTTTGATTTTGTAAGCAGATCCATGACTTGTTCGGCGGTCATGGTATTCATGCTCTCTTTCGTTATCATGCTGAAATCCTTTCTCTTTTTTGATCACATCTGACCGAACCGATAGACCGCAGTTTCACAGTTCTTCATTGGCGGCTCTTCCTCTGTCGCTTTCGGCTTCTGCGCAGGCGCATCCGTCTTTCTGCCTTGACTTTCAAAATGCTCTTCCAACTTCCGAAAAGGAGGAAGGTATCCGCCTGTGCGGTAGGCAGGACGCGAATCGTCACAAATTTTGCTCCAGATTTCTTTTTGCTGACAGGCAAACTCCCAAATGGCTGAAAAGTTCTCTTGGTATTGAGAAACAGCCGTCCCGAATGCCCTGTACTTGGCTTCCGCCTTTTCAAACAACACTCTATCCCCCGGCACTGCCGCATCAGACAACAACTGAAGTTGATAAGCTATCGCTGCCCTCCGTGCCTCCAGGTCAGCCATAGCGTCCCGCCTCCGGTCAAATGCGCCTGCATCTCCGGAAATGGTTGCATCCACAAGGCCGGGTTGCATTGCGGCGATCTTTGCTTTGATATCGCTTTCCTGCTTGGTCAGGTCCGTGATCCGCTGCTCAGCTTTGTATTCACGCTGCCGCACATCATTGAAGTAGTCGTCATAAGCGGCGATGGCCTCTTGTCTGACCTTCTCTTGCCACTGCTCCAGCTCCGCAATGGCCGACAAAACCAGCTCTGGACCGTGATTTTCAATTTCTGCCGAAATCTTCCCAATGTCCAAATCGGTCACCTCCCGCAGCAAAGTGAACCCGAATGGCCCACACCCGCCTGTTTCACCGCACCGGCACCGCCGCCGGGCAGCTTCTTTTTCTGCATCATGTTTCTATCTCCTTTGCATTTCAGGTCTTGAAACCTGCATTTATTTTGAATCACGGGCCGCAGCGGCCTCCTCTGCAATAGTCAGCTGCCGCCGTGGCCCATGTTTCAAGCCAATTATGAAAAATCGGGGTCAAAATCATTCCCCGGAAAGGAAAGTCCCTCAAATTTTTCTTTTGGTGACTGCGCGTTTTCCGGGCTTCGTCAGCCCCGCAGTCCCCGGGCGGGGACGTCACAGGACCCGCGATGGGGGGTAGTCCGGATCGACACCCTTCATAATTCCCCTATATGGTTCAAGGCATTCTTCAGAACGCCATCACACATCAGGGCTGTCAGCTCATGCAGGCGTATGGCGTCCATCATTCCACACTCAGCTTCCGCTATTTTTCTCTCAGCCTCATCTATCCCCGCTTGATAACCGATAGAGAAGGCAGCGGCCAGCGTTTCAAAAGTATGTCCGCCCCGGTGATGCTTGCGAAGCTGGTCGTAATCCTCAGGGCAGAACTTATCCAAAGCACCCCAAGCGGCCAGCGCTACCCGATTCTTCCACGCGGTGTCATCCTTGGGCGGCTCCATTGGTCCGTATTGGTGGACAACAGCCAGAACTTCATATCGGAGGGTAACCGCATCTGCCGGATAAGACCTCCAAATGTCGTAATCGTCCATATAACCTACCCGTACATTTTCGCCGTCCTTGTACAGGCGGCAGATCATTGACGTTTCCTCATCCGGGAATTTCACAAGGCATACCCGCCCGTTGAAATCCTCTGGCGCTTTCCCGCAGATCGCAATATCACCAGGCGCAGCCCAGGCGAAAATAGGACCGCCCTCGCCAACGGTGAGGATGTTTTCCACCTTGGCCAGCATTTCGCCGAACTTCATGGCAGCACTGCTACTCATGCCTGCACCGCCTTTCCATTGTTGGCGACCGCCGTCAGGTCTTTCCGCTCCAGACCATTCCTGCATCTTTTTTTCGATATTCATGCTTGTAATTCCTCCGTTTTTCATGTATCATAGGAGGTAGAACAGTGGTGGTCAAACTCTGCTCTACCCATGCCGTCCGGGGTGCTGGTAACACCCTGGACGGTTTTCTTTAGTTGCCGTAGACATGGCCTCATTCTTGTGGTCCATATCTTCATCCTCCTAGAATTTCCCGCGCCGTGTTCCGGCGGGTAACTGCATTCCCGCTTCTCCGGCTGGTGCCGGTCATTTTCAGCGGTACTGGGCACATCTCCAAAATCCGGTCATAGATACGCTGCTGTTGTACGGTATCTGGTTCTTTCAGTTCCTCCATCGTCAGGTTGGTGGTGACGATCAGCGGTAGCTTGGACCGTGCGCGGGCATCGATCACGCTGTAAACCTGTTCGGCGGTATAGGTGGTATCCCGCTCTACGCCCAGATCATCCAGCACCAGAAGATCATAGCCCTGCAAGTGGTCAATAACTGCCTGCCGGTCCCGCATCCCCTGGAGGATGTTCAGAAGGCGCGGGAAGTTGGTCACAGCCGCCGACACTTGACGATCCAGAAGGGCGTTTGCAATGGCGCAGGCATAGTAGGACTTCCCAACGCCAACGGAGCCGTAGAACAGGATACCGATGTTCTCGGCCTTGACCTTTTCCCACCTGTCCACATACCGGCGGCACGTGACAGAGATTTTCGACTCTGGCGAATCGTCGGCGGCAAAGGTGCAGCGGTCATAGCTGGGTTCAGAGATGTGGAATGTCTCCCGGTACCGCTCCATTGTCTGGCCAAACTGCTCTTTGGCTTTCTTGTCCTGTTCGGCGGTCAGCTCTGCATCCTGGCAGCGGCAGCGCACACTAACGCGCCTTGGTTCGCTGCCGTCCCCTGCATCGGACATATCCACAATGGTTTCTTTGGGTTCGTGGCACTTCCCGCAGTAGAGCAGGCCACCCGGCCCCGTATAGTCCCCCGCCGCTGGGACAATAGGTTTTATGTACCCTGCAAGCATTTTCTCCACGTCAGACAAAGCTGTCGCCCCCTTCATAGTCCGCCGCTGTCCGCGCACGGTCCCGGTTCTCAGGCTTCTTTTGCCACCGTTCCCAGCGCTCAGCGTTCCGGCAAGCCGCTTTCCAGTCTTTCATGGGGGTCTTGCCTATCATCCAGCCTTTGGCCGCATAGAAGTCGACAAATTCTTGTGGGTCCACGTTGCTACCGCGAGTACGGACATACTCTGCCACTTCCTCTACTGTTGGAGGTACAAAACGGCGGCGAGTACGGGGTGGCTTGTCCGCCCTCACACTCTCTTTCTTAGAGTCTGTTTCTTTTTCTGGTTCTGGTTCTGTTTCTGGTTCTTCTTCTGTCTCGGTCGATGTCATACGGTATCGGTCGATATCGACCGATTGACTGTTGCGTTGCTTTCTTGCTGAAACACGTTGTAAGTACCGACTCCATGCCTCGTCCATATCTGGCATAAATGAGGCAAAAGCAATACTCTCAATAGGAGACATATCTTTGGGCTTTTCACCTGTCTCCAGAAAATCCCAGCACGCAAGCAGCACATTAACGGCAGTCTCTGGTGATAATTGTCGGATAAGTTCCCGGCGTTCAAGTTTCATTTTGAACCAGTTTGGATGTTTTTCCTTGATTTCCGACACGTTATTACCTCTCTTCGTCATCGGTGCGATGAGGACGCATCGCATAGTATCCGTTTACTTTCGGGAACAGGTTGGGAACCCACTTGCTGCAGCCGTTCTGGTCCCGGCGTCGCCACTGGTACAGCTCGGAATAGTAGTCCGCCGCTTTCTGGACTTCCGCGGCCTGCTTCAGCAGTTCCGCCGCATCCTGGGCAGTCTTCCCGTCCGCTGAAATACGCTGCCTGATTGCCAGCTCATACAGAGCTGTAGCCGTATACTTCAATATGCCGACGGGAATGGTATATTGCGCTTCCGCCTTGTTGCCGCCCTCAGACGGCAGTTCTTTCCACGCTGGCGGCACCTGGTAAATCTCCTCCAAAGCGTACCTGTCATAGCCTTGCGCGGCAAGGTCCTCGTGCGGGGTGTCGCTCTCCATCTCGAAGTACCGGTCACCCGGCAGCTTCACCTTCCATCTTTTCACGTTGTTTCCTCCTTCAGCAGTTCTACATGGTCAGAGTGGGCTTGCAAAGCCTTCTCCATGCGCTCCAGCTTGGCGATCTCCCGGTTGATGTCATCCCGTTCCCCGGTCAGCTGCTCCACCGCAGCCGTTACCAAGCTCAGGTTCGTGCAGGTCTCCAGATTGACCACAACCCCGCGATCTCTCAGGTAAACCAGGCACTGTGCGCCGCTGCTGTCGCGTGCCGACTCTGTGAGCTGGAAAATCAGTTCGTCAAGCTTGGCCATCGTGTGGCACTCCTTCTTTCCGCCGCTGGTACAATGCCCGACTGCTCCGCTTGTTTTCACGGCTCTGCGCCCTCCGGGGTATCCTTGCCCATCTCAGCGGTTGGACTGTCAAAATCGCCCTGTGCAGTCGGCGTTTTTTGCCGTAGTTTTACCGTTTTCAACCTCTCCGCCATTGCCGCACGCTGTTCTTTACCTCCGCAGCTCCCGAAATTCTCCGGGCTGTACGTCGGTTTTTCGTCCTCTACCGTGTCGCGGGTATAAATACTCGACCCGGAGGCTTGACCATCCCCAACGCCGTCAACTGACGTGTCTTGTTGGCTAAAAATGGCCTTTCTGATTATCGCGGCTCTTGCCGCCCGTTGTTCCTCGCTCAGAATTCGGGAAGGTCTGATCTTTACCCACGATTTTGGGATGATGTAGTCAACAGCTTCCCCGCCCCGGCTGACCCGCTTGAGTTGACATTCGGTGGGCCGTTCCTCTGCCAACTGCTCCAATTTCCGGCGCAAAGCCCGGTTATGGGTGTAGACCCCAGCGTTCTTGTCGCCCTCGTTGTAGTTGATGATGGTTTCCTGCTCGTAGCGTGACAATCCACTCACGGTATATTCCTCCTTCCTGTTGCCAAAGTGTTGGTAACTTCTTTCGTGTGCTCTTCCGCGCTCAGCTGCCGCAGTAGCTCCGGTACGTTGATGTAATACGTCGACCCGCTCCGCACATGGGGGATAGTACCATCCTTGCAGCCCTTACGCAAAAAGTACTGACTCAGGCCCGTAGTCTTGCAGGCCTCCGGGATCTTCTGGAAAGGTACTACCATCTGACTGTCCGCCATAGTTACTCCCCCTCCTTCTGACCTCTCTGGGCAGAGATAGCCTTAATTGCCGCCAATGCCTTATCCCGCTTCTCTGGCGGTAACTCACGCCTGAGTTGACGGTATAGCGTACTATCCGCAACCCCAAGAGCTTCGGCTACCTCCCATAGTGAGACACCGGCTCGCTTTGCCTCTTGCCTAATGAGCAAATTATTCATACACAAACCTCCTCTTTTGAATTGACTATTATTTGCTGTCGTGCTATGATTATAGCAGTAGCAGCCGCACTTGTCAACATATTATTTACTAAATTTTTTATTGACAACAGATAATTAACTTCCGGAGGTTATGTCTTATGGATAGCACCAAAACTACGATGCAAGGAAACTGCGATAACGCGTTTCCTTCTCGCCTGCGCAAGCTAATGGAAGATAATAGCATCTCCCAACAAAAATTAGCAGACCACCTTGGACTGAAAAATAGGCAATCAGTAGCAAGTTATTGTAATGGTCGCTCAGCCCCTGACTTAGAGAGCATTGTTAAGATAGCTTCTTTCTTTAGCGTCTCAACAGATTATCTTTTAGGCGCTACACCCGATCCCTCTCCAGTCCCCTCTGCTGTTGAGGATTTGGGCTTGACTCCCAAAGCGGTACAATATCTGCGGGCCCTACACGAACTGGCCAAAGTCCCTCCATACGAAACCGATCGACTATCTTTAATCTCATATCTGTTGGGACACAAGAACTTTGACTGGTTTCTTGTTCAGTGCATATTGTATGTAAAACTAAAAAATCAGAAAACTGATACTTCATTTTGGCAATCACCGGATTATGATTTTTGTGAGGACACCCTTGAGTCTCATGGATATACCATCTCCACTCCTGAGATACAAGCATGTGCTATTTTCAGTGAAGAGATTATACCCAAGTTTCGCGCACTACTAACAGAGGCATCTGAACTGTGGGAAGCATCCAAACTGAAAGGAGGTTGACCATGCCTTCTACACGCAAGCGTAAGACAAAAGACGGTCGAGTGTTCTATGAAATCAGCGTTAGCCGGGGCCGGGGTAAATCCCGCCTGACTCGCCGATGGTATCCCCCGGAGGGATGGAGCAGAAAGGCCATTGAGCGTGAGTTAGCCGCTGTTGCCGCCGAATTTGAGCGCCAGAGCGACGCCGGGGAGATTGTCAGCCGTGCTGAACAACGGGAGCGGGCCGCACAGGAGACCGCAGAAGCTGCTAAAATCCTCACCCTGCGTCAATATGGAGAACGAGTCTTCATGCCCTCTAAAACCATCACCATGAGCGAAAACAGCCGCGCCAACTATCAAAGCTACCTGGACAAGAAAATCTATCCGGCCATCGGCGACATGAAGCTGCCGGAGATCACCCCGGCTCAGATTACCGCCCTGCTGCTGGATCTCCAGACCGAAGGTAAAGCTCATGGAACCGTGGTTAAGGTCTACACCATCCTGCACGGCCTTTTCAAAATGGCATACCTCGGTGACATGATAGACCGAAATCCAATGGACAAGGTAGAGCGGCCAAAGCCCCGCAAGGATGAAGTTAAGGCCACAGAACCCAGCGCCTACACCGCCGCAGAAGTACAGCAGATCATGAGCTGCTTGGAGCAGGAGCCATTGAAATGGCGGACTCTAATCCATCTGCTGATAGACACGGGCATCCGGCGGGGTGAATGCTGTGCCCTCCAGTGGAAAAATATTGACTTCCAGCGCGGCGCTATTACGATAGCCGGGAATCTCTGTTACACTAAGCAGAAGGGCATATATCTGGATACACCCAAAAACGGCCACACACGCACTGTATACATTGGTGCTGATACTATCGCCCTGCTGCGGCAACTCCGCAAAGAACAGGCGGCAAAGGCAATCAGTACGTGGGTCTTCACCCAAGAGGCCAGCGCGGAGCCGATGCATCCGCAAAGCCCCACGCGGTATTTGAAAAAGCTTTCCCGGCGGTACGGCATCCCCGATCTGCACCCGCACAAACTCCGCCATACATTCGCCAGCGTGGCGATCACCAGCGGTGCCGACATCGCCAGTGTTTCTGAAGCACTTGGGCATAGTGACAAGGCCGTTACTCTGCGGATGTACACTCACGCCGATCAGGAAAGCATCAGCAGAGCCGCCGAAGTCTTTCGCAGGGCAATAAAAGAAGCCGGGCAGGGATAGCACTCCCTGCCCGGCCTGTTTTTTCTTGTCGGTGTCGGTTTCTGTGTCGGTTTTCACATCAAGTCCAATTTCGGCAGAATAACGAATTTTCAGTTAAAATTGCAAAGTAAAAACAAAAAGCACCCAAACCTTTAAGTTTGAGTGCTTAATGTTGGAGCTGCTGGGCAGATTCGAACTGCCGACCTCATCCTTACCAAGGATGCGCTCTACCTACTGAGCTACAGCAGCACAGACACGATCATAATCGACCGTTATAAAAAGAAGCAAAACACTTCAGAAAAAGCATGGCGACCCAGAACGGGCTCGAACCGTCGACCTCCAGCGTGACAGGCTGGCGTTCTAAACCAACTGAACTACTGGGCCATGTTACGCCCAAAGAAGGGCATCTATTAAGAAACAACCGCAAGCGGCTGGATCTGAAAGAGTGGCAGGGGCAGAAGGATTCGAACCCTCGGCACGCGGTTTTGGAGACCGCTGCTC
>CAMWQV010000024.1 GCA_947176425.1 uncultured Clostridia bacterium | reverse complement strand
CCAGTATGCTGTCAACTTCCTTGAGGTTTTCAAAATACTCTTCCCAAAACTCGACGTCTTCGAGCGGGGCAACGATATCCCCAGCCTCGTTCTCATAGACGACGCTGTCATCGTGGAAGAGGCCGCAGTTGATGGCAATATCATCTGCGTAGTCAATGCCGTTCTCTTCATAGCGCACCTCGCGCTCTTCGCCGGTCTCTGCAATAATAAATCTCATTTTTTTTGAATCCTTTCTGCCTGTTAAGGCTGGCACAATGTTTTATAGCAGGCAGAGTACGCATGGGGAATTTCCCTTGCGTACTCCGCCTGGACTTCTATTTTAGGCCGGTTCGTTCTGAGCCGTCCTGATTCTTTTCAATCCAATCTTTGGCGTCGGCTATGGAGATGGAGAAGGTACGACCGCCGCCCCTGGCAGACCCGTCCTCATAGGCGCGGCCATACTTGGTATTCGGACCTCCGCGGCCCACCAGGAAGAACTCGCCTGTATCCTGCTGGTAGAGGCGTTCTTCATAGTAGCTGCTGTCGCTGCGGGGCAGGTCAGAGCTGCAGCTTCCGATAAGCTGGGCGGTTTCCAAATTATAACGCTTCCGGAGGATATTGCATGTAACGCTGACGACAGCCGCCTCAACGTCTACGTCATCGGAATCGCCGAGTTCACGGGCATAGATGTCCATGACCTCATCGACATTATACTTGTCTTTCAGCTCGTCCATTTTGTCATCAATGTTTTTGAGCTTTGCACGAAGCTCTTCCTGACGCTCTTTCCAATACTTGGCAAGTTCGCATGGGGCAACGGTAAATTTCAATGTTTTGATTCCTTTCTGCCTATTAAGGCTCACATAATGTTTTATAACTGACGGACTGCGCGGAGGTGAAGCCTTCGCCTCCCGTGCTTTGCGGACTTCTGATCCACAGCGGTTGCTTCATGGAGCATATAGCGAGGAACCTGCCGCCCTATATGCTCCTTTTCGAGTCAGCGGTATAAATCTTTTTGACCTTTTTCAACATACTGTCGGGAGTGCGGTACTTTTTCATAATCTGCACGGACTTATAGTCGTATGTCTCAAGACTGATAGGCGGCTTTGCCTGAAGTTCTCTGCATAGGGCATGGAGCTGATTGCTCAGTTCATGCGGCAGTCCAACCGTTCGGAACCATTTCAGCTGGCCGGTTGCGGCATCAAACAGCGCGAGAAACAATTTTATCTTGAGGTCTGCCTCATGTCCATGCCGGATGCGCGAGGGGACCTGTGCAGGCCCAGCCGCCCTTAGCAAAGGGACGGCTGGGCCTGCGGGTTATGTATCAGTTGCCAGGGCAGCGATGCCACCAACGGATATCCAAGACGCCGGCTGCTTCTGCAATCATCAGGCGGACATAGCTGGGGATATCTTCTGCGCCGCTCGCCCAATCTTCGACCGTCTGCTGCGGAATGCAGAAGCGATTGGAAAGCTGGGACGGCGTAAGGCCGGCGAGGGAAAGGAACTCAGGGAACGTGTCGCGTGCCGTATGCCACATAGTCTTCAGCTGCTCGGCTAATTCCAGATTCAATTTGTCGTTATTTTCGATGCAATCCATATCCTGGTTATAATCTTCATGATCGACAAAATTTTCGGACAGGATGGTATCGGAGACGAAAGCGTCTGCATCGGAATAGTTAGCGGCTTCGCCGTATATGAGCCGGACCTGCATGTCGTAAGCGGAGGCGCGGGCAGCTCTGTTCAGCATTTTCTGATAGGACTCGCTGTATCTGCCGTAATTTGCCAGCACTCTCAGCGGGAACTTGCCGCTGTTGACCTGGGGCTTCTCTCTGTTCTCCGCTCTGTTCCGCCGGAACTGCTCGGTGTAAGCGGCGAATCCCTCTGGGTCCATCTCCGGTCTGCTTTTGACATCGTAGACAGAATAGCGGACTTCGGGATAACCCTCTTTGCTGTATCTGCCGGTAGAGTAGAAGACGTCGTTTTCATGCAGCCAGCCGAGAAGCTCCGCGTCTTTTTCCTCGATGTTGACGATGGTGCAGTTCTGGCGGCAAACCTCGTCTGCGTCAATGGACAGGGGGATGACGGACTCCTGGCCCAGCTTGTCCGTGAGGAGCAGCTGGGCGGCCATGTTGCCGGTTCTGGGATACGCGCCAATTTCCAGGCGTACTTGATAGTCGGTGCCGCCGCGCTTCATGTTCAGAGCGCTGCCGTTTGGTTTCAATGCTTCCATTTTTTTACTTCCTTTCAAAATAATTTTATTGACATAATAAACGCTGTCCTCTCTGCTGCCTGCTATCTTAACCGCAGATGCGGCAGAGACGGTCGCGTGTATGTCCGGTATTTTTGAGATGGCAACAGGCTATGTCCTTACGGAAACCCATTGTCACCGTCACCTATTCCCCTGGGAGCGCCCTCGCTCCCACTAATTTAGGTCTATAGGCTGCTGTCCTGCTGCCCGATGCGTTTTTCGCCGGTGCAATCCGATGGCTCCGGCAACGGATTCTTAGGACATGACAGGCGTTCTTATTTGGGTCGTATCGTTCGATCAACTTTCCCTTCACAAATTCCCCTGGGAGCGCCCCCGCTCCCACTAAATTTAGGTCTATAGGCTGCCGTCCTGCTGTCCGATGCGTTATGCGTTTTTTGCCGGTGCGGTCTGATGGCTCCGGCAACGGATTCTTAGGACATGACAGGCGTTCTTATTTGGGTCGTATCGTTCGATCAACTTTCCCTTCACAAACTCTACTGGGAGCGTCCCCGCTCCCAGTAATTATCGGACTGCGAGGCTGGCTATGCCCGCCTCGCTGCTGTTATCATGCTTTCTTATGCGGCGTATGCTTCGTACTGCTCGCATTCGTATAGCTTGCTGGGATTGACGATGACTTCGGAACGGTGTCCGAAATACGCGATGACGTCCTGCTTCTTAATCTTGGCCGTATACGCCTTGCCCGTGACGCTTCCGAACCGGAGGAAGTCGTATCCCAGGTAGCGTCCGATTCCGACGGCGTCTTCTTCCAGCGTCCACGAGAAGGACTTGACCAGCTTCTTGTTGCTCCGGCATACGCCGCGATAGACGGTAAGCTCGTCCGGCAGGGCCTCATACGCTTCGTATTCTTCTTCGCTCATGAGGATGCGCAGGTCGCATTCGCTGAACAGCCGCGCGATGTCTTTCTTGGACCATACTTTCGTATTGTCCGCGTACTCGCTAGTGTCCCAAATGTAGCGCAGCACCGTTGACAGGTCTTCGACCGACAGCCACTGCTCGCAGTCCTTCAGGAAACGGAACCTGTGCTTGCGGACGATAATCTTGAAAACGTCGAGCGGCGCGGCGCATTCGTTCAGCTCCTTGCGCTTGGCCTCCCTCACCATTTCCAGGTCCTTCGGATTCTTGATGATGTCGATGCCGTTATATCCGCCGGTCAAGTAACATGATATGTAGCGGTACGGCAGGAGCGGATGGTTCGTGCAGAGGAAATCCTCCATATCGTCTTCCGTTACCGGCTGGTTCAGCAGTTCCATCGCGTGGTTGAGGATTGCCTCCATATTCGTGCTGCGGTTCTTTCCAGCTGCGTTTTTCGTTGCCATAGTTTTATCGTTCCTTTCTGATAATAAATTTTTGAACTTAATGGACGTTTTCATTTGAAATGCACATTTTTGCATATATCGTGCGTCATTGAAAATAGTTTCCGAACAGGTCTATTGATTTTAATTTGTCTCTGCGGACGTTTTTTTATTTGTGGCGAATTGCTCGCTCCTCTCCCCACCAGCTCTCCCTACTTCCCCTTCACAAACTCCCTGTTCAACAATTTTACCGCGGACGGTCAGTCCGCCCCCCCCCTATTGAGGCCGTTATCATATTGCCTGCTGTATTTTTGCTGCCGCAGTTTTCTGATTCCTTATGATTGTACAAGTCCATCCTCTGTAAGAAGATAGATCAGGCTCTGTTTGTCCCTATCTTTTGTAAAACTAGAGGTATTTTCGTGCAGATTTCCGGATTTGCTCATTTATAGTTAGCTTATTGAGCTGTTACCATGCTATTAACCGTGTTTTTTGTTAGCGTGGCTTCATGATTCCTTTCTGAACTGATAATAGATTTGGGGACATAGTGAACGTTCTTATTTGTATCGCATTGTTCGCTCCGCTTCCCCGTTACAAATTCCAGCATGGCGTAAACGCCCCGCTGGAATTTGGCTTATCAAGTCGTTATTATATTTTTTATATAGCGTATACTTTATAATTCATGCCGTAGGCATTTTTGAATTTATTTGTATAGTAAGCATCGCGGCTTCTTTCTGTTTCTGACTTTGAAATAATTCTCGTTTCTATAAATGAGCGAATCCGGAAATTTGCACGAAAATACCTCTAGTTTTACAAAAGGTAGGGACAAGCAGAGAAGGGGATTTTTGCGGTCATACGGATTGCTTATTTATAGCCTTGTTTATATAACATCGTTTGTTGTCTATTGCGTTGTAACGCAGATTAGATTTTGTTCGTTTTAATTGAACTTAATGGATGTTCCTATTTGTGTCGAATTGCCCGCTTCCCACCAGCTCTCTCTGCTTCCCCTTCACAAACTCCCTGTTCAACAATTTTACCGCGGACGGTCAGTCCGCCCCCCCCCTATTGAGGCCGTTATCATATTGCCTGCTGTATTTTTGCTGCCGCAGTTTTCTGATTCCTTATGATTGTACAAGTCCATCCTCTGTAAGAAGATAGATCAGGCTCTGTTTGTCCCTATCTTTTGTAAAACTAGAGGTATTTTCGTGCAGATTTCCGGATTTGCTCATTTATAGTTAGCTTATTGAGCTGTTACCATGCTATTAACCGTGTTTTTTGTTAGCGTGGCTTCATGATTCCTTTCTGAACTGATAATAGATTTGGGGACATAGTGAACGTTCTTATTTGTATCGCATTGTTCGCTCCGCTTCCCCGTTACAAATTCCAGCATGGCGTAAACGCCCCGCTGGAATTTGGCTTATCAAGTCGTTATTATATTTTTTATATAGCGTATACTTTATAATTCATGCCGTAGGCATTTTTGAATTTATTTGTATAGTAAGCATCGCGGCTTCTTTCTGTTTCTGACTTTGAAATAATTCTCGTTTCTATAAATGAGCGAATCCGGAAATTTGCACGAAAATACCTCTAGTTTTACAAAAGGTAGGGACAAGCAGAGAAGGGGATTTTTGCGGTCATACGGATTGCTTATTTATAGCCTTGTTTATATAACATCGTTTGTTGTCTATTGCGTTGTAACGCAGATTAGATTTTGTTCGTTTTAATTGAACTTAATGGATGTTCCTATTTGTGTCGAATTGCTCGCTCTATTTTCCCCTTTCCAGCTCTCCCTGCTTCCCCTTCACGAACTCCCTGTTCAACAATTTTACCGCGGGCTACCAGCCCGCTTTTAATGTATCTTATTGAGGCCGTTATCATATTGCCTGCTGTATTTCACGATTTCGCTTTCGACAATGGCAGCAGCGGCGGCGCATTCAAACGTAGGCTAACAACGTTGATATACAAAGAAAAGAATGACATAACTTCTATTTTTTGAATTTGCAATATTTTCAGACAGATTTATTTATATAAACTAATTTTATGCTATTTACACAAATTATTTGTAGAAAAATTTTTATTATATTATAACGGTATACCAGTCTAGTTTTAATTTTTCCCACTTTTTTTGAGACAATATGTCAAGACTTATTTTTGTAATTTCCAGACAAAATTTAGCTGAAAAATATTGAAAGTTTTTATCAAATATGTTATCATAATAATTTATAATCATATTTAAGTAAAATCACGGGGGAGAGAACATATGGACGAACAGGAACAAAGGGGCAGAACATATTTTTGGAAACTTAACCTTAAAGGATTCACAGAGCTGTGGCATAGGGAGCGGATGGGCCAGAAAAGCCGAACAGAACTCCCAACATTGCAAATAGAAAACTCCGAGTTCAAACAGCTTAATGTTCTGGCGTATATCCTCCAAAATGTTCACGCCGGAGACAATACCGTCATACTTACTTATAAGAAAATCGCTGATGACACAAAAGTTTCCAAAGATAGGGTTACTCGCATTATGCGTAGACTGGGTAAATTGGATTTTATCCGGAAACTCCAAAACGGTGTATATATTGTAAATCCCCGTATCTTAGTGTGGGGGTCAGAAAGCAAGCGCGAAGCTCTATGCCTCAAATATGAGGTTGCCCAAAAACTTGGGAGGGAACCGGATGATGATAGCTCAAATGATAAATAGCGATTCATCCTGGAGCTTTTGCTAATTTTAAGATGCTTAAAAAGCCGATAGGAAGGCCGCAGCAATGCGCTTCCTGCCGGCTTTTTGTATATAAAGCGGCTGCTCAGATAATTACAGAGAAAGCATATGGCTGGCCGGAGCCAGCCGATATGATTTTTGAGAAAATAATTTATATTTGGAGGATGAAGCTATGTTGAATCATGTTACTGTCATGGGACGCCTGTGCGCCGACCCCGAACTCAAGTACACCCAGTCCGATGTCCCCGTCACTTCCTTCCGCCTGGCCGTAGAGCGCAATTACGCGAACCAGGACGGCGAGCGCGAGACCGACTTCTTCGACGTGACCGCCTGGCGCGGAACGGCTGAGATTATCTGTGAGTATTTCGGCAAGGGCCGCATGATTGCCATTGACGGCCGCCTGGAAACCCAGCGCTGGAAGGACCGCGAAGGCAACAACCGCGTGACCGTCGCCATCGTCGCCGAGAGCGTCTATTTCGCGGACAACAAGCGCGATGACGACGATGAGGGCGACAGCCGCAAATCCAGCCGCAAGCCCGCCGCGAAGGGCAAGAAGCCCAGCCGTCCCGCACGCGGCGACGAGGATTTCGAGGAGGACAGCTTCGACGAAGAAGACGAGGACGAGTACGAAGAGCGTCCCAAGAAATCCAAGTCAAACGACCGGAAGAACGGCAGCCGGAAGAGCGGTAGCCGCAGGGCGGCGTGACCGCCAGCGCCAGGGGGAGGGGCTTCGGCCCTTCTCCCTGAGTTTTTTATTGAAGGGGGATATCGGAATGCAGGAAGGCGCTGACATCCTGGCAGTCCTGGAAGCTGCCATGAACCGCAACACGAGGCATTACAAGCAGGATTTTGAAATCGACCGCGAAATAATCCGGAAAGCTGCTGTTGATCCTGAGCCGGAGCGCCGGTGCTTGCTCTGGCTGTCCCGTCCATGCGGTACGGAGTGCTTTTTCGAGCGCGACGCCTATATCCGCGAGAGCTACGCGCACCACGCCTGGGTGTACCATGCGGGGACGGAAGGCACTTTCGCCGCCTATGCGGTCGAAATTACGGGGCTAAGGGACGGAAAGCCGGTCGGAAACCTGTACGAGCTGGATTTTCGGCGGCACGCCGCCCGATTGAAATTTCAGGCATTGCCCGCGCAGTCTGTCGATCTCGTCTTCAGCGACGGCTATGCGGCCTGCTGCGGCTATGCCGAATACGTCAAGTCTATTTATGGCCTGGCTGCCCTGCACGGCGAAATTACGCGGAAAAGCCTGCATCCGGAGGATGAACATGCTCTGGAGGCTATCCTGCGCAAAGCCCGCGCGGAGCGGCAGGCCGAATAAAAAGGAGGCTTATTATTATGAGCATGACTATCAGGCCCATGACCCCCGCGGAGCGCAAGTACTCCCATTCCCAGAGCCAGCAGCTTATCTGTCAGACCGGCTGCATCGGCCGTTCGAGGGGCTGGTTCACTTGCGGCGCAAATGGCATGAGTACGGACTGGACCGGCCTTCTCCCGTCCCTGGACACGGAAGAGTTCAAGGCCGACTACGCGGTGGCTATCGACGCCCTGCGGAGCGACAAATCCTATGAGGGCATCAGGAAGTCGTTCCGGAATCTGGAGCTGCACTGCCAGAAGCACCCCGAAAGCAGCTTCGGCCCCGACAGCCCGGAACACGGCTACAGGGCGGATACGGAGAAGTATTCCTACCTGCTGCGGCTCAATCCCAATCCGGACGGGTGCTGCCTGTATCTCTACTGCTATGTCAAGGAGCATCTGGACCGGCATTTGAAGAATGCGGAGGCGGGCATCCGGTTCATCACGCCGAACTATCGCGAGCTGTTCAGGATTCCTGACGGCGACCAAATCAGAATCATGACGGTCGATGGCAGGATGCTGGACCGGCCCTGCCGGTTCATCGACGAGACGCACGTGGAGATAGGCAGGGACCTGTTCCATATCTGCGAGTTCGCCGAAAAGCTGGAACGGGCTGGGAACACGGTCGTTCCCCTGCGTTCCAGCCTGCCGGACAAGTGCTACGGATATGACGAGGAAATGAATGCAGTCGTGGTCATCGAGAAAGGCGTTGCTGGATGGGAACTTGCCGGAAAGCGTCTGGAGGGCATGAGCGGCCAGGAGAGGGCGGACCGGCTCAACCGAGAGGACGGCGTGACCCAGGCTCAGGCCGCCGCTATGCTGGCCGGAGCGACGCGTGGCTGGGCGTGCCCAGAGGCGGACCCCGCGCATTACGAGGCCCTGGGCGGGTCCTGGAAGACCCCGTGACCGGCCCTGCCTGGCCCGCCGGCCATGCCCTGCTGCCCTGGTTTCGCAGGCGGGTATGGCCCGCCTGCGGCACCCAGCGGAACGGACGCACCTGCTATGGGCATCTGCGTCCGTTCCGCTGGGTCGTTTTGCTTATCGGAAAGAGGTGATTTGATGTCGAACGAAGAATTGGAAGCGGCCGTCATGGATGTCCTCGGCTCCATGCTGGGATACCATAAGAATCCGGACGGTACTTTTTCGTATGAAATCTATGCGGACTATCAAGACGTGATGGACGGAAAGACGGCCATTGGAATCCTGCAGGCTGACGATCCTGTGCAGCAGCTCTGGGAGACCCTGGACGAGTGGTATCTCGACTACAAGTGCCAGCTGCGGGACGAGCTGGAAGAAGCGGTCCTGGAAAAGCTGCTGTCTGGCAGGGGCATCGTGCTTGCGGACGAGGAAATGGATTTTGTCCAGGGACTGCTCTTGGAAAAGGTCTTCTTCGAGCTTCCTGAAAAGCATTACCTGTCTCAGACGTTCCATGTGGACATCATGGTCGATACGGGGGACGGCGATTACGGCTATACGCTCAACGGCTCCTATCCCTGCTGGGACGGCGATACCTGCATCAACAGGAAGGCGGGCATCGCATGGCTGGCCAAGAGCCAGGGCTATACGGGCGCAAGGCTCCGGAACGCGCTCAGGAAGGGAGATATGCGGGACCCGAAGGGCTTCCTGGAATCCATGCGCGTCGAAGTTGCCAATCTCTTGTCAGGAGCGTGTACGGTCACGTTCCTGGTCGAGATGACGCTGGAGGAACTGATTGAGCTGAACCGGCTGATACGCCTGCAGGACCGGAACGGCTATTTTCCTGACGCCGGGAGGAAGCCCTACTGCGGCTATGTTATCTTGGATAAGGCCACGGAGACTGGGCTGTTCGACCCCTGGGACGGCTGCGGCGGCTGCTTCTCGATAGAATTGGAGCGGGACGTGAAGCTGCCGGTCAAGTACATCCGGTCCGCCCTGCCCGACGGCGGAGACGGCCATGCGGTCGAATCGGTCTTCGGGATGTGCGGTTCCGCGTGGCTGCGCGGCGGCGTCAAGCGCATCCATGCTCCCGTCAAGCTACCGGCCTGAATGACGGAAAGGAGGAGAATGCCATGTTGAAAGACAGGCTGAAATCTATCAAGGCGGACATAAGGGACGTGCGCAGCAACAGATCGGCTTGTCAATCGGAGCTGAACCGCCGCCTGCGGGAGCTGGAACGGGAGCGGCGGAATGCCCTTGCGGAGAACGAGCGCAGCAAGGCCAGCGAAGCGTGCCGCCTCTGCGAGCGGGACCGCATCGAGAAGCGATTTGCGCAGCTCCGGATGGTTGCCATAGATGATATTTATAGCCGCTGGCACGATGAGCAGGTGTATTACCTGATTTACCGCGACGGCAGCGAGGTCATTATCAGCGCGGAAGACATCCTGTCTGGGGAGAAGCTGCCGCGGCTGACGGGCATCGCCTATGCCGAGCTGTCCAGCGCTAATGAACATTACGATACGGAGACCGGAGACTTGTTCTGGTATTCCGACGAGCATATGCAAGCCTGCGGATACGACGACGAAGCCGAAGACGACCGCAAGTGGCAGTACGAGACGGCTATCCAGTACAAGTTTTCCACCCCCTGGAGCCAGCGCTGGCGGAAAGAGCATCCCGACTTCGTTCCGCAGGAAATCGCAAGCGGGGGAGCAACGCAATGAATCCTAAATAATAAAGGAGCGATACAGGACATGAACAAGTTCAAGAAGGCTATCTGGAAGTATAGGCTGGAAACACGTTACTGGCAGTTTTGGGGATGGATGATGGACCATCATCCCCGGCTGTATTCCTGGTGCGACAAGCACCTGCCGTTCGACACGCTGCCGTTTTGACTTATAGCCCGCCCCGGAGGTTACGAGGGCAGAAAGGACGGGGACAGTGATAATTAAGAACCTTGCCCAGCTGAAAAAAGCGCTGAAAGCGAATCCCCTGCTGAAGATCACAGGGCATTGCCGTGAAGACTACACCGGCCAGATAAGGCGGGTGACGCTGGCGAACAGCGTAGGCTTTTACAGCGTCATGGACGGCCAGCCTGACCACAAAATCAGCCTTGCCAACGGCGGCAGGGGTTCCGTGCTGTATTGGAGCAGCGCACCGTTCTGGACGTTCCAGGATGGCGTGTGCAGCCTGTACAGCGACAAGGAGCATGAGCCGAAGCACTTGATTATGGCGTTCCAGGTGCTGGATGATTCTGAAAGATAGGAGGGGCAGGCTATGACTGAATCCGAGCTTTGGCAGGCTGCGGAGGGCATCAAATTGATGAAGCAGAATTTTTATAAACGCGACGGCGATTGCATCTCGTATGTGACGATGGCCTTTGTTGGTGGGCGCTTGCATGACGTCTGCGCGGTGAAGGACGGCGGTTCCGTCGTCGCGTTCGCCGTATATTTCGACGAGCTGTTCGTATTGGCTTGCAGGCCGGGCATTTCCGACAAGGCCATTTCGATGCTGCATAAGATTCTGCATCGGGGTTGGCTGAGGCCAGACTTGAAGCTCCTGCCGGACCAGGACGCCGCGTTCTATAACGATTTGGCTGGCAGGCTTGACGTGGAAGTCTGTTGATCCCAACTGCATTCCTGGTACGGCAGCACCTGCCGTTCTAAGGATTGATTAACGTAAGCTGGTCAATACGTTCTCTCTCGTTTCCCCCGCTGTCTGTAAAGGTATTGAAGGTATTGAAAGGTATTGCAGAGGCCAAGTAACGCGGCATTCCATGATACCCCCGTGGTCTCCAAAGGTATTGAAGGTATTGAGTAAATCTATAGTTGGAAGGGGTGTGTCCCACGAACTCCACGGTGTTGTGTTTAGGTTCACACACAACACTGTGGGATGCCTGTATGATCTAAAATCAGAAAAGCCACGCGAGTCTGAATTTTAAAGTGTGTAGGAGCCAAAAACTTACAACAACTGCGAA
>CAMWQV010000023.1 GCA_947176425.1 uncultured Clostridia bacterium | reverse complement strand
CCCCCCCCCCCCTTTTTTTTTTTCATGCTTAAGACGGATTACGAGATGTAGTGATTTAGAGTTGGCTCGGAGATGTGTATAAGTTACAGGGTAACAGCGGCTAACTGATCCATAGCATTACAACCTCCTGATAAATAGTTAAAAAATTGGAACAATTACGCCTGCAAAATCAGCAGACAGCTGTCAAATATCGTATACCTTTTTTCAAAATAAAGCAAGTAGTTGACAGGAAAAAGTGTCAGAAAATTATTGCCGCAAAAAGAAACCCCGACAGCTTGACAAAATCAAGCCGTCAGGGTATAATAAAGACAGTTTGGGACGTTGGTCCGGATTGACGGTCAGTTCCTCTTTCCAGTTAATGATAATTGTTAACCGTTTGGTTGGCTGTCCGGGCGGTTAACTAGCAAAGGGGTCATTTGCCCAAAAATACGCGAATACCGCAAGATACACAATGACCTTGACTATGATTCGGCAAAGGGTATGTTTGTCCATTATTATTCACCCCCTTTCTGTATCTGTCAGGAGGTGCGCTAACCGCCAGTCCATTCCAACGCCCCCAGGTCCTGCCATCCGACAGTGCCTGGCCTCTGCCGTGTGAAAGAAGAGGCATTTTTTATTCTATCATAGAGAGAGAAATTTGTCAAATATTAGTGACGCTTTTTAAAACATCCCCAGGAGCTGCGGTTTCTGGGGATATTTTCTTGCCAATATCAAAAACCGCCTTATAGAACGAATGTAATATCATCGTTGATTCGCACAGAATTATCGAAAAAGAATGGTACATTATTAACAAATATGTCTACAATATCAAAGAAGCTATTGACAGATGCGACATTGTTTTGTAAAATACCATCATAGAAGCGGAGGCTTCTGTATTGTCCCTTGTAACTTGCAAAACAAATCAGGAGGAATTGAACATGAAAAAAGTACTTGCATTGTCCCTTGCACTGTGTCTCACCCTGTCCCTGGGCGCCTGCGGCGGCAGCGGAAATAACGGCGGCGGCAGCAGCAATGGCGGCGGCGGAAACGACTCCCAGCAGTCGTCCGACAACGGCGGCGGCAATAACTCCCAGCAGTCCGACAACAACGGCGGAAACAGCGGCGAGCAGAAGACCGTCGGCATCGCAATGCCCACCCAGGACCTGGAGCGCTGGAACCGTGACGGCGCTTATCTGGACGCGCAGTTCCAGGCCGCCGGTTATAAAACCATCGTGACCTACTCCAACAACCTGGAGGAACAGCAGGTCAACGATATTCAGAACATGCTGGCTCAGGGCGTGGACCTGCTGGTCATTGCCGCAATCGACGGCAACGCTCTGAATACTGTCCTCAACGACGCCGGTGACGCCGGAATCCCTGTGATCGCTTATGACCGTCTGATCATGAACGACAACACTTCTTACTATGTATCCTTTGATAACTACACCGTCGGCACGCTCCAGGGTACCTTTGTGAAGGACGCACTGGATCTGGACAACGCAGCCGGTCCCTTCAACATTGAGTTCACCGGCGGAGACCCCGCAGACAACAACGCCCCCTTCTTCTTCAACGGCGCGATGGACACCCTCAAACCCTACATCGACAGCGGCAAGCTGAACGTTGTCTCCGGTCAGACCGAATTCAGCGTCGTAGGTACTGAGAAGTGGGCTACTGACACAGCGCTGGACCGTGCGCAGAACGTCCTGGCTTCCTACTATGCCGACGGCACACAGCTGGACGCTTGGGTCTGCTCCAACGACTCCACCGCTCTGGGCGTAACCCAGGCTGTCAGCTCTGACTACACAGGCAGCAACACCGTCCTTATTACCGGTCAGGACGGCGATGTCGCGAACCTGCGCAATATCAAGGACGGCCTCCAGTCCATGACCGTTTACAAGGCCGTTGCGAACGAAGCTGTCGTTACGCTGGACCTGGTTCGGGCCATTTTGGACGGCGAGACTATCAACGAGAGCCTGATTTCCAGTTCCGGCTGGGACTTTGACTGCGCGTATGATACCACGTCCTATGAGACTACTCCCGGTCACGTCTGCCCCTCTTTCCTGCTGGTCCCCGACGTTGTGACCGCAGACAATATGGAGGAGAAGCTGGTCACGCCCGGTTATTACACCGTGGACAGCGACGGCTATCTGGTAGCCACTAACGGCTGATTTTCAACCCCTGAAAATTGTGTGATTGACGGGCGGGGCCTGCGCCCCGTCCGTTAATTTATAAGAAAAGAGAAGCAAGTGTTGAAAGGAGGAATACCGGTTGGCAAATACGATTTTGGAAATGAAGTCCATCACAAAAGAATTCCCCGGTGTTAAAGCCTTAGACAACGTGAATCTGAAGGTGGAAGCCGGAGAAATTCACGCTTTGATCGGTGAGAACGGCGCGGGGAAATCCACTTTGATGAACGTACTTTCCGGCACGTACCCCGCCGGAAGCTATGAGGGCGAAATCTACTATGAGGGCAAACTGTGCCAGTTCAAGACACAGAAGGACAGTGAAGCCTTGGGTATCGTCATCATCCATCAGGAACTGGCCCTGATTCCACTCCTGTCTATCGGAGAAAATATGTTCTTGGGCAACGAAATTAAAAACAAGATGGGCTACATAGACTGGGACAAGACCTACAGCGAGGCGGAACGCCATATGCGGCAGGTCGGGCTGAGCGAATCGTCCCAGACGCTGGTCAAGGATATCGGTACCGGCAAACAGCAGCTGGTAGAAATCGCCAAAGCCTTTTCCAAAAAGGTAAAACTGCTGATTCTGGACGAACCTACGTCTTCCCTGAACGACGAGGCCGCCAAAATGCTGCTTGACCTGCTGATCGATTTCAAAAAAGACGGCCTGACATCCATTATCATCACCCATAAGCTGAACGAGATCATTTACTGCGCGGACAAAGTGACCATCATCCGGGACGGTTCCACCATTGAGACGCTGGTCAAGGGCGTTGACGAATTCAGCGAGGACCGCATCATCAAGGGCATGGTAGGCCGTTCCATGGAGGACCGCTATCCTGCCCGTGAACACAATATCAAGCCGGAAGTAAATCTGGAAGTTAAAAACTGGACCGTCCATCATCCCCTGTATCCCGAACGGGTCGTGGATGAAAACATCTCTTTCTATATCCGCAAAGGCGAGGTGGTCGGTTTTTCCGGCCTGCAGGGTGCGGGCCGGACAGAACTGGCTATGTCGATCTTTGGCCGCAGCTACGGCGCCGGCATCACCGGAGAACTGTATCTGGGCGGACAGAAAGTGGACCTGCGCTCCCCGCAGGAGGCGATCCGTCATAAACTGGCCTACGTCACCGAGGACCGGAAGACAAACGGCCTGATCCTGGACGAATCTATCCGATTTAATACCACCCTGGCACGGATCGATAAAATTTGCCGCGGCGGTGTGATCGACCAAGATCAAGAGGTGCAGGTCGCGGAAGAAATGACCAAAGCGATGGGTACCAAGACACCCACTATCGAACAGCGTGTGGGCAATCTCTCCGGCGGCAACCAGCAAAAAGCTCTTTTGGGCAAATGGATGTTTACGGAACCGGACATTCTGATTATGGATGAGCCGACACGCGGTATTGATGTAGGCGCGAAGTACGAGATATACTGCCTGATTAACAAGATGGTCAGCGAGGGCAAATCGGTGATGATGATCTCCTCCGAACTGCCGGAACTGCTCGGTATGTGTGACCGCATCTATGTTATGAACGAGGGGCATCTGCTGGCTGAAGTGGACGCCAAAGACGCCACGCAGGAAGGCATCATGGGATATATCATCCGGGATGCCAATAAGGTGCAATAGGAGGGAATGCTATCATGAAGGAGACAAAAAGTCAATTTAATCTGGTTAGTTTTCTGACCAAATACGCAATGGTCATCGCCCTGGTGGTGGTCTTTATCCTGTTTTCCGTGCTGACGGACGGTACCCTGCTGCGTCCGCAGAATATGTCCAACCTGATGCTGCAAAACGGCTATGTGCTGGTCATGGCCTGCGGTATGCTGCTGTGTATCCTCACCGGCGGTAATATTGATCTGTCCGTTGGCTCCGTTGTCTGTCTGGTAGGCGGTCTGGCCGCGGTGCTGATCTCTAATATGGGACTGCCCGCGATTCCGGTCATTATCCTGTGTCTGGCAGTCGGCCTGCTGGTGGGCATCTGGCAGGGCTACTGGATCGGTTATGTCCGCATCCCGCCGTTTATTACAACGCTGGGCGGTATGTTCATTTTCCGCGGCATTGCCCGTTTGATTCTGAGCAGTAAGACCGTAGCTATCCAGGACAGCACGTTCCTGAATATCTTTACCGCCTATATTAAAATCCCCGGCCTGGACAGCGGCGATATGAAACTCTCCCCCATTATCGTGGGTGTCATCGCGGCAGCTTACATTATTTTCAACACCGTAAAGAACCGCAGTGACCGCGCTAAAAAAGGCTACCGGCAGAACAGCGCTTTCAGCGATTATGTCAAATCCGGCCTGATTGCCGCGCTGGTCCTCTATTACTGCTACCTGCTCAGCCAGTACCGCGGCATCTCCGTCATGTTGGTGTGGGTGGTGGCGATCTGCCTGATCTATAACTTTATTACCTCCAAGACTTCTTTCGGACGGTATTTCTACGCTGTGGGCGGCAATGAGAAAGCTACCCAGCTCTCCGGCATCAACACCAATAAAATCTATTTTATCGCTTATGCCAACATGGGCCTTCTTGCCGGACTGTGCGGTCTGCTGTGCGCGGCGCGTATCGGTTCCGTCAACGGTTCCACCGGCACCTCCTTTGAGATGGACGCCATCGGCTCCTGCTTCATCGGCGGCGCGTCCGCTTACGGCGGCAGCGGTACGGTAGGCGGCGTTGTCATCGGCGCGCTGCTGCTGGGCGTCATCAATATGGGCATGTCCATTATGGGCTTGGGCGACGCGTGGCAGTATGTCATTAAAGGCGGCGTTCTGCTGCTGGCTGTTATCTTTGACGTTGTGACCAGCCGTAAATCCGGCAGTAAATAATGCCCTTCTCACTTATTATCGGGCGGCGGGCTGAGAATGTCCGCCGCTCTCTTCACAGAAAGGACAGATATGGAGCAAAAAAACAAGGCGAATATGCGGTTTCTGCTGCAAACGGCAGTATGTGTTTATCTGCTGTATATGGCGGTCAAGCTTGTCTCCCTCCGAGAAAGCGACCCTACACTCCCGCCTGCGGTATGCTGTATTGCCGGTGTTCTGTTCGCGGCGGCGGCTGTTGTTTTCGGCGTCTATTCCTGGAGACAGTACCAGAAAAGACTGAAAGAGATATCCTCTGACGAGCAGGACGCTGAAAATTAAATCAAAAACTATATCATAAGCAAGTTCGGCAAATTGCACAAAAAACAAACGGTTTAAGGTAGAAATTATTTCAGACCAGTTGAAAAATATCCGGCTCCTCCGCCGTGTTATAGGTGAAGGGAGTGAGGAACATGGTTCCATCTGGTACCGAGGAAACCATCTGCCGCCTGGTGCGGGAGTACAGTGACATGCTGCTGCATCTGGCCTGCACCCGGCTGGATTCCGTCAGTGACGCGGAAGACGCGGTGCAGGAGGTATTTCTGCGGTTGCTGTCCTCCCCTGTTGTGTTCCGGGACGCCGGACACGAGAAGGCTTGGCTGATCCGAACGACCCTTCACAGAGCCAGCGATATCCGCCGCCGTGCGGAGAAACGGAATGTCCCCCTGGAAGAAGCGGAGCAGGCCGCCGTGCCGGAGGCGGGGAGCGAGCTGCTGTATGCAGTCCGGGCCCTTCCGGAAAAGTATGGCGCGGTCATACACCTCCACTATTACGAGGGATATTCCATCCAGGAGATCGGGAAGCTGCTGGGACTGCCCGCCGCTACAGTTGGAACCCGATTGGCCCGCGGTCGGGACCGGCTGCGTCAAATGCTGAAGGAGGAGATCGAATGAACTGGAACGACTACCGAAATGCCGTTGACAGACTTCCCTTTTCCGACGATTTCCAGGAGCGGACGGAAAAACTGCTGCGCCGTCACATGCAGGAAACATCAGAAAAGGAGCGTATCACTATGTGGAAAAAACCGTTTATGAAAATTGCCGCAGCTGCGGCGGTACTCGTTCTGCTGACCGCGTCGGCCTATGCCGCGGTCCGTTTTATGAGCCCGTCCCAGGCGGCAGAATTTGCCGGATACCCGCTGCTGGCACAGGCGTTTGAGCGCGGGGAGGGCGCGGTGCTGAATGAGAGTGTGGAAACCGGGGATTACCGGGTGACTTTGGCGGGACTGGTGTCCGGCAGCGGCCTGGACAGCTGGAATCAGCAGGTCGATCAGGCGCGCACGTATGCCGTCGTTGTCTTGGAACGGCTGGACGGCGCCGCGCTGGGCAATCCCGACTTCCCATTCATGGACTATACCCTGACGCCTCTGGTAAAAGGCTTTGTCCCCTGGGCGGTGAATAACTGGACCCTGGACGCGGGTGCGCAGGGCTTTGACCGGGACGGATTCTATTACTATCTGTTAGATGTGCAAAATCTGGAGATGTTCGCGGACCATACCGTCTATCTGGCCTTTTATGAGGGCAGCGTACCCTCCCGCGAGATTTTCCGTGTAGAGGAAGACGGAACGATTGCCTTTGCAGAGGGGTTTGAAGGCCCACATGCCCTATTTACCCTGCCGCTGGACTCCGGCAAGGCCAATCCCGCAGCTGTAGAAGCGTTTATGGACGAGAGCGGTTTTGACCGGGAATGGTTCACCGGTACGACGAGCGAAGAGGCGGAGCCGTCCTCTGACATGAATGAAACGGAAACGGCAGATGAACCGATTTTTTTAGTTGATAACTAAGACAGGACTGTCTGTACAAACCTATTTCTCTTTCTTATAAATCAAAAAACTTCCGCCGGTTTCCAGGATTACCGGCGGAAGTTTTATACGTCATAGTGCAGGAACGTCTTTTTGCACCGCTTCTGCATATAAGCGGCCAGGTCCTCAGCCGGTCCGCCACTGACAGATTGTTTCGATACAATATAATACGCTTTGCCCTGTATCACGAAATAGAAACATTTTGGGGTTTCATATAATCCATATATCTGATTAAATTTACTGTGCGCCTGATTTTTCTGCTTCTCCAGCTGCATCCAAACGCCGTCCTCATCAATCCGAAATTCGACTTTGCGACCGGCATAATGCTTTTTGTATTTCTCAATCGTGCCGTCATTGCGGTCCCGTCCGCCGGAAACCGCCACCAGCAGCAGAAGCGAACATCCGACAAGATACCCGATTCGCGCCACGCTGAGGCCGTCCACATAGAGTGCGTATCCAAAATAGACCGCCCCGGCAATTCCCAGCACGGCGCAAATAACACGGGTCATGGGCGGAACTTTCTTTTTGAGCTGGTAGACCGCCGCAAAATCCTGCAATATATCATCTGTATAGGTGAAATTCGCTGTGAACGGTCCTTTTGAGCGATTTTTCTCCGCCATTATCAAAGACTCTTAAATTCACGCACTGCGGCGGCGATATCTTCCGCGCAGAATACCGCGCTGCCCGCTACTAGGACCGTCGCGCCCGCTTCCACGCAGAGCGGCGCGGTTGTGGCATATTTGACGCCGCCGTCAACAGAGAGGTCCGGATGAATGCCCCGGCGTTGGCATTCACTGCGGAGTTTCCGAAGCTTTTCTAACGCAGAGGGCTGGAAGGGCTGTCCGCCGTGGCCCGGAGTCACGCCCATGACCAGCACCAGCGCCAGATCGTCCAGATAGGGGAACAGAGACTCTACAGGGGTCACAGGGTTCAGCGACAGTCCCGCGCCGCAGTCAAGCGCACGGATTGCCGCAATAGTCGCCGCAATATCGCTGTTCGCCTCCACATGGAACGTAATGCAGCTTGCTCCGGCGGCGGCGAACTCTCCCACATAGGCCAAGGGGTCCGTAATCATCAGATGCACGTCAAAAAAAGCGTCGGGCAGCGCTTTCCGCAGTCCCTCCAGAACCGGAAGCCCAAAACTGAGATTATTCACAAAATGACCATCCATCACGTCAAAATGAATCATATCCGCGCCTGCGTCCAATACAGCGCGGCAGTCCGCCCCCAGCTTCGCAAAGTCGGCGGACAGCACCGACGGGCTTAATTTTGTCATAACACAACAACCTTTCTTATCAGCAATAAAAAATCCATGAGGCACGGTGCCGCCCGTGCCTCATGGACTTTTGAGGGATTATTTACCAAGTAAAGTTTTAGTCTGCGCAACGATATTGTCCGCACAGAGGCCGAACGCTTTCAGCAGCGCGGCGGCGGGTCCGGAATGTCCGAACTCGTCATTGACGCCGACGCGCTTCACCGGCACGGGGCATTTCTCCGCCAGAACGGAGCAGACCGCCTCGCCCAGACCGCCGATGACGCTGTGTTCCTCAACGGTCACGATCTTGCCGCACTCTTTGGCGGCTTTCAGCACCAGTTCTTCATCTAAGGGTTTAATGGTCGCCATGTTGATCACACGGGCGGAGATACCGGCTTCCGCCAGCGTCTTGCCTGCTTCAATGGCCTCGGGGACCATGATGCCGGTTGCAATAATGGCGACATCCGTGCCGTCTTGCAGCACTTCCCCTTTGCCGATCTGGAAGTTGAAGCCTTCCTCATGGAAAACAGGAGTCGCGGCACGTCCGAAACGCATATAAACCGGACCGTCCATCTCATAGGCGGCTTTCACCATTGCGCGGGCCTCCACATCGTCAGCCGGACACATGACGGTCATGCCGGGGATGGTGCGCATCAACGCAAAATCTTCACAGCACTGATGGGACGCGCCGTCCTCACCGACGGAGATGCCGCCGTGGGTCGCGCCGATTTTCACGTTCAGATGGGGATATCCGATGGTATTGCGGACCTGCTCATAGGCACGTCCGGCGGCAAACATCGCAAACGTTGCTGCAAACGGCACCAGACCCATTGTGGAAAGACCCGCAGCGACGTTAATCATATTCGCCTCAGCGATACCGCAGTCAAAATGACGCTCCGGATATGCTTTCTGGAACGTACCGGTTTTGGTTGCGCCGGCAAGGTCCGCGTCCAGAACGACGAGATTCGGGGCAGCCGCGCCCAGTTCTTTCAGGGCGTTGCCGTAGCTGTCGCGGGTAGCGACTTTCTTCATTTCAGCCATGATTACACCTCCAATGCGGCACGGGCCGCAGCCAGTTCCGCCATACCTTTGGCATATTCTTCATCATTCGGCGCCTTGCCGTGCCATCCGGCGTTGTCCTCCATATAGGAGACGCCCTTGCCCTTTGTGGTCTTCATCAGGATTGCGGTCGGCTTGCCGGTTCCCTTGTTGGCGTGGAATTTCTCAAAGGCCGCGGCGATGTCGTCGAAATCATGACCGTTAATCTTGATGACGTGGCAGCCGAACGCCTCGAACTTGGCGTCTACAGGCTCGGTGTTCATCACGTCGCAGGTACGGCCGTCAATTTGCAGGCCGTTGATATCCGCGATGATGCAGAGATTGTCCAGTTTATAGTGGGCGGCGAACATGGTTGCTTCCCAAATCTGGCCCTCTGCCAGTTCGCCGTCGCCCAGCAGGGAATAGACATTCACATCTTTGCCCAGAAATTTCGCACCCTTCGCCATACCGGCGGCGGCGGAAAGTCCCTGGCCTAAAGAGCCGGTGGACATATCCACACCGGGGACTGTGTTCATATTCGGGTGGCCCTGCAAGAAGGAGTCAATATGGCGCAGGGTGGGCAGCGCGTCCACGGAGAAAAAGCCGCGATTTGCGAGAGCCGCGTACAGGCCGGGCGCGGTATGGCCTTTGGAAAGGACAAAGCGGTCACGGTCTTCCCAGCGGGGATTTTTGGGGTCGATCCGCATTTCTTTGAAATACAGGTACGTGAACAGGTCCGCCGCGGACAGACTGCCGCCGGGATGTCCCGCTTTCGCGCCGTGGGTACTGGTCAGGATTCCCTCCCGCACCTTGACAGCCGTCAATTGCAGGGCTTTCTTTTCGTCAGAAGTCATGTGTATTCCTCCTTATTTATTTAGACTGGCCGTAGTAAGCGTTCGGCCCATGCTTGCGCATAAAATGCTTGTCCTGGATGCACTGGGGAGCCGGACCGACTTTTGGATTGATGGCTTCAGTGAACATACTCATCTTGGCCACTTCCTCCAGAACGACAGAGTGATACACCGCCTGCGCCGCGTCTTTGCCCCAGGTAAAGGGACCGTGGTTGCGGCAGATCACGGCGGGGACATGGGTGGGATCAATCCCGCGGGTACTGAACGTCTCAACGATAACATGGCCGGTATTCGTCTCATAGTCCGCCTCGATTTCCTCGGGGGTCAGGTTCCGGGCGCAGGGGACGGGGCCATAGAAGTAATCCGCGTGGGTTGTGCCGTAAGCCGGGATATCCCGTCCGGCCTGCGCCCATGCCACCGCGTGGGGGCTGTGGGTGTGGACGATGCCGCCGATTTTCGGGAAAGCGCGGTACAGGATCAAATGGGTTTTCGTATCGGAGGAAGGATTCATATCGCCCTCCACCTTGTTGCCGTCCAGGTCCATAACGACCAGATCTTCCGGTTTCAGGTCCTCGTACTCTACGCCCGACGGCTTAATTACAAACAGACCCTTCTCCCGGTCAATGCCGCTGACGTTGCCCCAGGTATACGTCACAAGGTTCCGTTTCGGCAGTTCCATATTCGCTTCATAGACCTTGACTTTCAGTTCTTCCAGCATAATTGTTCTTCTCCCTTTTTATTCAGTAATGGTATACATGGCGACCTCGTCGATCTCACGGTTCGTACCGACAAGAACGTCTTTTCCGTCTTTATTCACAAAATGCATCAGGTTCGCGCAGCCGGTGTCTTTATCGATGAACTCGACCTGATATGCGCCGTCCTGCCAAGTGATGGCAATGGTATTTTTCGTACCCTTGCGCCAGCCGACGGCCCAGGTGGCTTTGCCTAGCAGCATTCCTGCCCAGGTAGCGTGGATCATCTCGGTCTCGGACTCCGGAACGGGATATTTCCACTGGGGGACATAATTGCCGTGCTGGTCCAGGTGGTAAATAGTCAGGGAATTGCCGTGGAAGGGGCTGATGGTTCCCAGTTCCAGCTTGCCGTCGCCGTCAAAATCAATCAGGACGGAGTCGCTGGACGGCACGCCGCAGATGTGCTTGATCTCCCAGGACTTGTCAGGCGATTCGGGGGGCGTAAAGACGTACGTGCCCTCCTCACAGCCCACAACAGCGGCATCATGACCGTCAATCTCGATGCGGGAATAGCCGTGGTTTTTCAGCATACCGTCTTTAATCTTGGTCAGCTGGAGGGGATGTTCCTCGTCAAAGCCGGACAGGTCGGCAGGCAGGACCGCCGCAAAGCACGCGCCGGGATAACGCCAGTCTTCTTTATACTCATGGTCGGATTTCAGGCAGCAGACCAGCAGATAATTGACGCCGTTCCGGTTCAGGATGCCGAAACGATGGACAAACGGCGCGCTGCACAGGGTACGAATATCCCAGTTATCTTTTCCCTTGGGGGTGACAATCACGATTTTTGCTTCTTTGGAATCGTTGGGGGAATAGAATTTATGGGTAGCCAGGAACTGGCCGTCGGTGCCGGGGACCTGCTGCATGGTCATAACGCCGCCGGGTTCGGTCCAGACTGTTTCCAGCTGGGCGCCGTCTTCCGCAAAGAGATAGCAGGGAT
>CAMWQV010000022.1 GCA_947176425.1 uncultured Clostridia bacterium | reverse complement strand
CGCGTAATATCGTCGGCATCGTCAGATTTGTATATGAGACAGCCATCACCTCGTCCACACTGTTGAAAAGCGTTGTGTACATTTTTTGATATAACTCTGACACGGGTTAAATCCTCCTTTTTGCTTTTCTCAACAGTTCCGCCTTCAGGGGCGGGGCGTCTTCCCGGCCCCGTCAGGCATTCCTGCTGAGACAAACAAAAGCGGTGCAGGATATACACCTTTCCCACACCGCATATATCATACGCAAATCCCTCCATAAAATGCGAAAACAGATCTTGAAAAAAGTACTGCGATCCGTTATAATAGGGACTGGCGTAGCTATTGCTACCTTGTGGGAGAGGCTCTTAACTTGTGGGTCCCGCATGGGGGCGTGAGGGGGGCGAGTCCCTCACGTCCTGCCTTTATTTGCCTCGCTTCTACTATACCACAGTCTTAGATAATTTACAAGTTCTTTTTCATCATTTTTCGACGAAAAACATTTTTGCAATATATGAACGGGCTGTCCGCCCCTCCCTCAAGAAAAAACACCCTAACAGCTTGACAAATACAAACTGCCGGGGTTATAATAGGGGTAGTTTGGAGCGTTGGTCCGGATTGACGGTCAGCTCCGATGACAGTTAGATGGAAATGCCTATGCTAACCGCCTGGGTGCTGCCGGGCGGTTAACACGCTGTCGGGACATTAACCCAGAAATAGGCAAGGACCGCAAGGTATACAATAACCTTGAAGAGAAAATCTTGTCAAATTTTGCGGCGTTTTTATTAGAGCAAAAGAAACCGTCTGCCCGATATAAGCGGCAGACGGTTTCTTTATATATTATCTGTTATCGGAGAGCCGCTGTGTAAATTCCATTTCCGGGACTGGTCTGGCGTAGCGGTAGCCCTGCGCAATATGAGCGCCGATGAGGTGCATCAATTCCACATCCTCCTCGGTCTCCACGCCCTCGCAGACGATCTGCGCGCCCAAATCTTCAGCCAAGTCTACGATACGCTTCATAATCTTAATCTGACGTTCCCGGTCCTCATTGTTCAGCAGGAAGGAGCGGTCCAGCTTGATAACCGACGCCGGGATTTTTTCAATCACGCCCAGGGACGAATAGCCGGAGCCGAAATCGTCGATAGACAGCCGGATATCTTTTGCATGGAGGTCGTCCATGGTCTGTTCCGCGATTTTCTGCTGCATTTCCTCCATGACCAGCGTTTCTGTCACTTCCACTTCAATGAGTTCTTTGGGAATATCGTACTCTTCCAGCACGCCTATGAGCCGTTCCACAAAATCCGGCTTTGTGAAATGGATGCGGGAGAAATTGCAGGAAACAGTCACCACATTTTCCCCTTTGTCCAGACGTTTGCGGAGCATGGCGCAGACGCAGTGCAGTACAAAAAAGTCGATCTCTGTCACGCGGCCGGTCTGTTCATAGTAGGGGACGAAGAAGCCCGGAGAGATGACCTTCCCGGAGGCAGACGGGTCGATAAAGCGGATCAAAGCTTCCGCGCCTACGACCTTTTCAGTGCGCACGTCCACTTTTGCCTGATAATAAGTCGTAAAATGATCCTCAATGCTGATAGAATCCAACAGCTTCTGTTTTTCGTGCCGGTCTTTAATGGCCTGTTCCAGATCGGCGTCAAATATTTTGATCTTCTCGTCTCCGCTCACAAAGTCAATCGCCTGGTTCGCGCAGATAATAGCCTCGTGCAGATCGATGCTGTCGGGGGGAAGGAAGTAGATGCCCATCTGGATATCAATCCGGTTGCCGGTAGCGTGGTAGATGTATTCTTCCACCAGCATTCCGATATTTTTCAGGCGGTCCGTGATTTCTCCGCTCTCCTCTGTCAGCAGCAAGACAAAGTGGTCGCCGTCAGCCTTCGCGCAGATTTCGCCTTTGCCATGGACGCACTGCGTCAGCACATCCGCAATAGCAGCCATGAGATTTTGGGCATTGTCCCAGCCGTAGACAACTTTGTAACGCTGGAATTGGGAGATATTCAGGTACGCGACCGCGATCTGCTGACGCTTTTTTTCCTGTGTCAGCATTCGTTTTCCCCAGTAAATCAGATGGTTGAGATTCCAGATATCCACGTCCACATCTTTATACATCAGTTTCTGTATCTTGCGGGTATCCCGGATGATATGCACCGTCACCAGGACAACGCCTATGATAATCAGCAGCAAAAGGATAATAATTGCCGCGCTGTGGTCCTGAATGAACTGGCTGACGCTGGTAAGATTATAGATATTGCGCTCCAGCATATAGTCGCTGACCGCACGGTCGTCAATCATGAGAAGGGTCTTGTTGAGGATGCTGGCTAATTCCGTATCACCGCTGCGGACGGTCATGGAAATGCCGTGTTCATTGCTGAGGGCGCGCTTAATCTCCAGACTGTGATAGCGCAGTTCGGAACTGAGCAGGTATTCGGCAAGATAGCTGTCGCAGAGTACGGCGTCCACCTTCCCGCTCTGAAGGGCATCCATACAGTCCCTCTGTTCGTTATACAGCATGATCGCAACATCCTGCCCGTCCATCACGTCGCCCGCTTCTTCCTCCAGATAGGACACTGTGGCAAGGGAATTGAGAGAACCGAGGTCACTGCTCTTATTCATCACCAAAACCAGGGGAATCTCTACATAATCGTTCAGTTTCAGGAACTGTTCGCCGGCAATTTCATCCACGGCCTGGCTGCAATAGGTAATCAGATCGACAGCGCCGTTTTTCAGGTCGTCATAGGCCGTCGCAGGTTCTACTTTTTTCCATGTGACGCTGATGCCCGCGATACTTGCCGCGCCCTCCAGCAGATCACGTGTCAGGCCCCTGCACTCGCCGCTCTCGTCTGTGTAGAGAAATGGATAGTGGCTGTCCGTATAACCGGCAACAATTTCCTCTGTTTCGGCGGCGTAGTTTTTCTCGCTGTTGGTGAAGACAACGGTCTTGTCTAAACGGCTCTGGAAAAACTCGTTCATCAGTTTTGTTTCCAAGACCGGCTCGTTCATCTTCAGGTCCGCGATGGCGTAGTTCAGTTCCCGCATCACGTCGTCATTGCCGGGATATGTGATATAGTAAAACGGCCGGGGCGCAAAACGTCCGATCAGACGCTGCCCTTCTTTGATCTCCATAAAAGTATGGACCATCGCGTCTACTTCTCCGCTTTCCAGCGCGGCCTGAAGGTCGGGCGTGGAATCGTACTCCCGGAGCTTCGGCGAGGCGATGCCGTTGTCCGCGAGATATTGAAGAAATTCAGCCCGGCGGATATAGGTTTTTACCATGCCGAACGTGATATTTTTCATGGCGTCAAAGTCTTCATAGGCTAAGGGGCTGTCCGGCGTCGTGGCGATTGTCCCAAAGGTATAGCCGCTGGAGAGGTCCGCGTACTGGTAAACGGCGGCGCGCTGCGCAGAATATTGAGCGGTGCCGACCAGATCGACTTTCTTTTCTGAAAGAAACCGGAGAGCTTCATCCCAGCTGCCGCATTCGACAAACTCCACATCCCAGCCGGCATATTTGCGCAGGGCGTCCATGTACTCCACATCCATTCCGGCCAGCGAACCGTCCGCCCTTTTCATATGATAGCCTTCCATCGGGAAAAAAGCGACGCGGACCGTTCGTTTCGCTTTTGCGCTGGCAGTACCGGTGCCGCATAAAAGAAGCAGGATCAGGCATAAAACAGCCGTTGCTATTTGTTTAGTGCGTTTCATGAAGAAAACCATCCCTTTCCATTTTTTGACAATAGCACTGCGGGTTTTTATAATTATAGCAAACATACCGCTCAGACGCAACTAAAAATTTCCCAGGCTCCGCAAAGCCCGGGAAATTTGCACGATTTTTACTGTCAGACAAAGCTTTTCTCTACGTTGACGACAGCCGACCAGTTCGGGTCCAGAGTCTGTACCCCGGAACAGATGCGGGACGCGATCTCTGTATCAGGGATATCGTTCTGATACGGAATCACGGCGTCAAAGATGACTTTTGTATGGGTAGGGCCGGGGACCGCACGGAAATCATGGATGGTAATGCCGGGATCAATCAGCCGCACCATCGACAGTACCCGCTGGTGCATTTCCTGCGTTTTTCCGTCATCGTTGACGACCGGGTCCATGTGAATCGTTGCCAGACAGCCCATCGTCCGGCTCAGTTCCCGTTCGGCGGCGTCCACTACGTCATGCAGTTCCAGAATGTCGCCGTCCGCAGGGACTTCCGCATGGAGGGAGATAAAGCGGCGTCCGGGACCGTAATCGTGTACAATCAGATCATGTATGCCGGTTATGCGCGGATAGGACAGGACCAGCTTCTGTACCGCCTGCACAAACTCCTCCGACGGCGGCTGTCCCAAAAGGGGATCAATGGTCTCTTTCGCCGCCCGGATTCCTGAACACAGGATGAATACCGCCACCGCCGCGCCGCACCAGCCGTCAATCCGGATATGCCAGATGCGTCCGGCCAGACCGCCCAGCAGGACGGCGGCGGTTGCCAGACAGTCGCTGATGCTGTCCAGGGCCGCTGCTGACATGGCCGGAGAGGAGATGCGGCGTCCGATTGTGCGGTTGTAGCCTGCCATATACAGCTTGGTACAGATAGATATGACTAAGATCACACCGGTCAGGACGGTAAAATCCACTGTATCCGGGCGGAATATTTTATTAATTGACGTCTTTCCAAGTTCAACGCCCATCAAAATAATGACCATGGAAACCACCAGGCCGGATATATATTCCAGCCGTCCGTGACCAAAGGGGTGTCCCCGGTCCGGGGCCTGCGCAGCCAGCTTGAACCCCAGCAGGGTAACAACAGACGACCCCGCGTCGGAGAGATTATTGAACGCGTCCGCTGTGACGGCGATAGAACCGCTGAGCAGTCCGGCCAGCAGTTTTCCCAGGAACAGCAGCAGGTTCAGCCCAATGCCCACGCAGCCGCACAGAATGCCGTAAGCCCGCCGCACCGCGGGATCGGACACATTGCCGCAGTCCGGAATGAACCGCCGGGACAGAAATTGAATCATGGATTATACCTCCTGAACCGCCTTTTCCGAATAAAACCGCCTCTTGGTGAACAGATAGCATACCGGCGGCAGCCACAGCAGCGCCGCATAGGGGAGTGACTGCGCGTCCGCGCCCAGCATGGCAAGCGGGATGCTGCACGCGATGGACCAGGGAATCAGCCCCGCGATCATAACGCCGGAATTTTCGATATCCATAGCCAGTTCTTCCCGGTCACTGTATGTCCTGCCCAGCAGCTGTTCGCCCATCATGCTCGTGACCGCCTGATTGCACAGCACTGCGGCGCAGAGTGCGGACACGGCAATCATAGCGGGAAAACGTCCGATTTTTGCTGCCAGGGCTTCGGCGCGGCTGCTGAAGGGCTGGAGACTGCTGGTTCCCTCTAAAATACCGGAGTACAGGCCGGTAAGAATGACAATGAGATAGCTGGATGCCATACTGGTAACGCCGCCGCCGCTAAGAACGGAGGCTAACTGCGGGTCTGCGGGATGATATCCACTCCAGGCCGCCCGCAGGACTTCCAGCGGAGAAACATTTTGTACGCCTATAGCCAGCGCCGCCGCAAAAACGATGCTGGCCAGCATGGATATTTTTACCGGCACCTGAAACAGAGGCAGCAGAAACATGACCGCCGCCGGAAGCAGGACGGCAATGTGCAGCGTGAAATTCTCGTTCAGAGCGCGCAGCACAGAGGTATCTAAACCGGTAATCGGGTTTCGGAGGGACAGAACGGTATACAGCGCAAGGGTCAGCAGCGTGGGCAAAAAACCGGTGCGGAGCATCTGCCGGACATTGCGGTACAGGTTGGTGTCCGTGACCGCCGCCACCAGGCTGGCCGCTGACGACGCCGGACTGCACCGGTCCCCGAAGTAGACGCCGGACAGCACCACACCCGCCGTCAGCGTGGGACTGACCCCGCCGGAACGGGCCAGCGCCATCAGAATCACGCCCATCGTACTGCTGACGCCGTAGGAAGTTCCCAGAACATAGCTGAGGGCGGCGCACAGCAGAAACGAAATAGTTAAAAACAGCTTTGGCGTCACCAGCTCCACGCCTTTCAGAATACAGTACGCGATTGTCCCGCTGACACGCCAGACGCCGGTAATCACGCCAATCAAGGCGATAACCGACACGACAATCAGGGATTTTTTGCATTTCTCCCAGGCCATTTTCCAGAGCGCCCGATTGCTGAAGCCCTGCCGCAGTCCCAGCAGCCAAAACAGCGCCAGCCCGCCGGACAGCGCCCACGCTACGGACCATTTCATGACCAGACAGCCAATGACCATCCCCAAAAAGAGGACAAAACAGGACGCCAGCACGTCACATTCCCCCCCGAATCGTCAGCGTGTACTGACAGCAGAGGCGGTCTAAATCTTCGTCCGTGGCGGCGCTGACCCGCAGCCGCGCGCCGCATTGACGGCAGATCAGGTCTACCGCGGAGCCGTGGACTTCCATGCCGCAGTTTTTGGCCCCACAGGTACATGATATGCCGTCACGGGCGGCGATGTCCTTCAATTCGGACAGGACTTCATACATAATCACATTATCGATAAAAGCACTGTCCGCATTTTCTTTTTTCTTCTCCAGAGCGATTTCCAATTCCCGCATGGCTTTCTGCACCTGACCGGTATCGCCGATATAACAGCACATCTGCCGGCTCTCAGGACAGGCAAGCCCTACGCCGGAACCGCTGAGGATTTGCTTTGCTGAGACTTCCGCACGGTGTTCCCCGCCGCAGACCCCGCAGGGCACGGTAATCCGGTAGGTATTGCCGGATGGTTCGGCGGTCAGTTCACTATAGCCGCAGTCGCAGACGAGACCAACCGCAGCGGCACAAAGGGCAAAATGCGTCCGTTCGCCATATACAGGTTTCCCGCATTTCGGACATATATAACCAAAAGCGCGTTTTTCTTCCGCCATAGTATTCAATCCTCCTGATAACGCGTATTGATGGTACTATATCACAGCGCACTTTTGATTGCAACTGCTTTGTCTGCCGTTCAAAAAACACAAGGATCATCAAGCAGGAAATTGCAGACAAGTAATCAGTCAGTTTTCCAGATTAAATCATATAAAGTGAAAAATCTATTGTTTCAGTCAGATAACGCTCCGTTTCGTTAAGATGCTCTTTGATTGCATCAATATCAGTCTGTAATCCTTTCAGCTTTTGCAGTTTATTGAACCACAAAGGCTTGATACATCTGTATAACATAAGCGCCGCATTTTTTTCGGTTTCTGAAAAATGATAATATTTACTGACGGTTTGCAACGTCTTAATTATCATCTCAAGTTCCTGTTTGAAGTCTGAATCAAATATTTCACGAAACAGATAATTTAGAAAAACATCTTTTCCGCAAAGGTTGAAATCATATACACCGACAAACGTTCCTGTCTCATCAAGCAATATATTGCTTGGGTTAAGGTCAGCCTGAAATACAGAAGTCGGAAGAGTTTTATAGATTGGCTCTAATGTTTTTCTGTTTTCCTTCCAGAGCAGCCATATTCTTTGCACCTGTTCACTAAATTCATCAGGCAGAGTTTCAGCGTATTCTTTCCAGCTAAGGGCATTTTCCAAAACTTCATCCGTTTTATCACTCGGACAAAATGTCTCAAAGAGACAATATGCCGATGGGTAGCTTGTGTAATCAAAATGCTTTGCAGCGATTCTGGCAGTCATTATCCATGCGTCTTTTTCATATTCACTTACAGATACATTGCTTTGGTCAGATGTATCTGGGTTACGTTGTTCCACAGGAATATACGGGGCGTACTCTTCTGCGTATGCAACACAGTTATGTCCCTTATACTGTACAGACGGAAAATGTCCCGTTTTATCTGAGATGATTAGGGGACAATAATATCCTAGGTGCCGGTATTCTTCAACTGTTCTTCTCCACATATCAATCTTGTCCGGAAATGTAAAATCATTGTCAGCGAGCTTTATGATATATTTCTCATCAGATGCAGTCTTGGCAATAATTACCTCTCTGAAATCTGAAGCGCCGCGGCTTGTATTGATCGTTTCAAAAGAAATCGGTTCGCCATCATAAAAAAGCTGAAATATACGAATTTGCTCCATTTCAGTCACGCCAATACTCATAGAATCCCTCCTGTAAATACCAATTTGTCGAATTGACATGAACAAAGTATACCATTGTCACAAGTACTTTTCAACTCTCGTTTATAGACGCCAAAAGGGACAAGGAAGCCAGAAAAAATGTAAAAGTAACCAAAATGAACTGATTTTAACAGACGTATTTTGGCTGACTGCCTCTTGCAGAGCTGATCGGTTTTGATTATAATAGGCGCAACCTATCAGAAAGGAGCAATTCGCTATGAGAGAATTTACCTATACCATTAAAAGCAAAACAGGGATGCATACACGCCGTGCCGGACTGCTTGCCATGCAGGCAAAGGCATTTCGGGATACAAATATTACAGTATCCTCAAACGGCAATACGGTCAAAACCAGTCAGCTGATGCGGCTCATCAGTATGGATCTCAAACAGGGCAGCAGGGTAACGGTCGCGGCGGAAGGCCCCCAGGAGAACGATGCGATTGATGTCGTACAGAGTTTCTTTGAGTATTATCTGTAACTGCTGTCCCTGATATGTGGAGAGAGATAAAAAGTCGAGGGTTGTTTCAGGCCGGACGTACCTGGCAGGAGACAGCCCGCTTATTATTTATGGAGAAAAACGCTATGCTTACTAAAATGTACGAACCGGTTATTGTTGGATTTCCGCTCAGGGGAGAATGGCTTTCCCCGAACACTCCGGGAACAAGAGTACCCAGTCATGGTACAAACCGGTTAGGCACTCGATATGCTTATGATTTTATTCAGGTGGATTGGAACCGGGCGGGCCGTCCTGCCTATCGTGCCAGCTTGCTTCAGTACCTTCTTTGCGGCGTTCAGTTAAGCGAGTATTACTGCTGGGGGCAGGAAGTATATGCCCCTTGCAGCGGCGTTGTGACTGCCGCAGAGGATGGATATAGGGAAAACCAGAAAACAAATCTGCTTGCGGATATGTCCAACGCTTATAAAAATGCGCACGATTTCGACCCAAGCAAAGATGACGTTCAGTCCGTCGCGGGGAATTATGTTGTCATCCAATACAGCGAAAATATATATGCTGCGATCTGTCATCTTCAAACAGGCTCTATTGAAGTTTCTGTTGGTGAAACTGTAAAAAAGAGGGATATAATTGGGAGAGTAGGGCATTCCGGCAATTCCTTTGCGCCGCATCTGCATTTTCAGCTCATGGACAGCAGTGATATCGCCGCGGCAAATGGAATCCCGTGCGCCTTTGAGGAGTATGAAATATTCCGCGGCGGAAAGTGGGAGAGAATCACAAACGGTATTCCCACAAATAAAGATCGAATACGATTCCAGTCATAATCATAAAACAGGGGTTGTCTCAGGGCGGCGGAAAAGCTCTGGTGAGGCAGCCCCTCATGTTTTCTTGCCAAACAAAAGCGATAATTTCTGGAATTTTTTGCCCATTTTTTCGGATTGCCGGGGGTTGTTCTTTTGTATAAAATATGATATAACTTGTTTGCCGTCCGCGGACATCAATTGGGACGGCTGGAGGTGACTTCCTGTATGGTAAAGCAAAAACACGGCTATCAAATTGATATGGTCAACGGCCCGCTTGCCGGAAAGCTTCTGCTGTTTGCGCTGCCGCTGATGCTCTCCAGCCTGCTTCAGCTGCTGTTTAACGCCGCTGATATCGTCGTAGTGGGCCGGTATGTAGGGAAGCAGGCTCTTGCGGCTGTGGGGTCCAATACCTCTTTGATTCATCTGTTCGTGAATGTATTCGTGGGCCTGTCCGTAGGCGCGAACGTCATTGTTGCCCGCGACTTGGGCGCAGGCCGTGAGGAGGACGTGCGGCGGGGCGTGCATACATCGCTGACGCTCGCTCTGCTCAGCGGCCTGCTGCTGACCGCCGCCGGAACTTTGCTGGCCCGTACTCTGCTGGAGCTGACTTCCTCGCCGGAGGATGTGATTGATCTGGCAGCGGTGTACCTGCGGATTTATTTCTGTGGGATGCCTGCAAATATGCTCTATAACTTCGGGTCCGCCATTCTGCGCGCCCAGGGCGATACCAGACGGCCTTTGTACTTTCTGACGCTGGCGGGAGTGGTCAACGTATGCCTGAACCTGCTGTTCGTCATCGGCCTGCAAATGAGCGTCGCGGGTGTCGCGCTGGCAACGATTACTTCGCAGTATATCTCCGCCGCGCTGGTGCTGTTCTGCCTGATGCGGGATACCGGTGCGCTGCATTTTGATGTGAAGCAGATGCAGCTGGACAAAAGGGCCATTAAGAGAATCATCCAGGTGGGACTGCCTGCGGGCTTTCAGGGCGTGATGTTCTCGCTGTCCAATGTGGTTATCCAGTCCTCGCTCAACTCGTTCGCTTCTACCGTCGTGGCGGGGTCTACGGCGGCTGCGAATATTGAGGGGTTCGTTTATGTGTCTATGAACGCTTTTTATCAAAGCGCGCTGACGTTTGCCAGCCAAAACTACGGCGCGGGCGAGTGTAAACGCGTGGACCGCATTCTGGCGCTGTGTCTGCTCTATGTGACCGGGACGGGACTGGCGCTGGGCTGTCTGGCGGCGTATTTCGGGCATGAACTGGCCGCGATTTACGCGCCGGGCGATGAGGCTGTCATTGCGTATGCGGCGGAACGGCTGCGGTATGTATGTATGCCCTACTTCCTGTGCGGGGTCATGGAAGCCTTTGTGGGCGTGCTGAGGGGAATCGGCTATTCCGTCGTGCCGATGGCAGTGACGCTTGTGGGCGCGTGCGGGCTGCGGCTGGTTTGGGTCGCAGCGGTGTTCCGGAAATATCCTTCTCCCATTACGCTGTATATCTCGTATCCGGTCAGCTGGATTGTTACGGCTGTCATCCAGATGCTATTTCTGCTGCTTGTCCGGAAACACGCTTACGCGAAAGTCGCGGGAATCCACGGCATCCAACAGGAAGAGCCTGTGTCTTAATCAGACGGTTTTCGACAATATTCCGCCCGTTCAACTGGAAAAATTTGTGTATACATTTTCCCGGATTCGTGGTATACTAGCTTTACTTGGAATTTTGGGCAGATGCAGGACTGCCTCTTTAATCGTGTTTTTTCCAGGCAGCTGTGAGCGGGCCTGTGATGAAAATTTTTCGTGATGCCGTGCGCCGGTATCACCTGATCTGCGTTGACTGCTACATAGCGGGCAGCGGCTCGTGGAAAGTATTTTTCCGTTTTTTGACAGGAGTCCGCTTCCCGTCTGGCTTTCTGCGCTTTTCTGACACTATTCTCTATATTGATGAAAAAAGGAGTGCAAAAATTGGCAGAAAAAATTAAAATTATCCCTCTCGGCGGCTTAAATGAGATCGGGAAAAATATGACCGTCTATGAGTACGGCGGCGAGATCATCGTCGTGGACTGCGGCATGGGTTTTCCCGACGGCGATATGTACGGCATTGATCTGGTCATTCCCGACGTCACCTATCTTGTGAAAAACCGCTCCCGTATCCGCGGCCTTTTTATTACCCACGGCCATGAGGACCATATCGGCGCAATCCCCTATATTCTGCGGCAGGTCAATATGCCGGTCTACTGCACGCGGCTGACCGCAGGATTGATCAAGCTGAAATTGGAGGAGCATGGCCTGCTGAAGCAAACCAAGCTGGTCACTGTGGAGGCCGGAGAGATGATCCGCGTCGGAAAATTTTATGTGGAATTTATCCATGTGAACCACTCCATAGCGGATTCCGTGGCGTTCGCAATCCATACAAATA
>CAMWQV010000021.1 GCA_947176425.1 uncultured Clostridia bacterium | reverse complement strand
AATGAACCGGCCACCACCCAGATCTCCACGCGAAAGATCGGCGGCAGCGCCAGAGGTGAATAAGAGACAGGTACACGCCGGTTCCCGCGCCTGACCCCGCGCCCGGCGACGATACAGAAGACGATACAGAAGACGATACCGAAGTTGATACAGAAGACGATACAGAAGACGATATAGAAGAAGGCGGCGATGTATCTGCAGCTCCGTCCTTCTACAGCATCAAAGACGGCGGCGGCAACGCGAAATACACAACCCTGGCCGGCGCAGCAGACGCCTTTGCGGCTGCTGAGGAACAATACAACATTGATTATGAGATTTGGCAGGCGGAAAACACCGCTTATGAAGACTATCTGACCGCGAAAGACGCTTATGAGGCGAAAGAGGCCGCCTATCACGCATGGTTCAACTACTTCAAGGACCTGAACGACTACAACGCCCAGGTCCAGGCCATTGCGGCGGGCGCGGCGAAGAACACCGTGATCAGGACAGCATCGTTCAATACTGCCAATCCGGACGGCGGGTTCACCCCCGCGGAATCCGTCAGCGGAGATACCGGCTCCCACGTATTTTTGCCCAATATGGCAGGGGAGAATGTGGTGGTCTACGGAAAGACGGTACATTTTGAGGCGGACGAACTGGCCGCGAAAGAGCAGGACTATCAGGAGTATCTGAATCGCGTGTATTCCGGAACTGACAGGGCCAAGCAGTCCATCCGCGACTACCGGATGACCTATCAGAAGGGCCTCTGGGACGCCTACGGCAAGGGCAGTATGCTCTGCGTATCAGTAAATGGCAATCCGACGGAAACCCTCCTGGCCGACGGGCAGATTCTGGAGAATATCGAGGCCGCCCAGATTGACGGCACGTACTATGCGGCCTACACCACCAGCAGGCAGGAGTATCAGGGCGATGATCTGGTGAACATCCGCTGTCTGTACCTGCGGACGTTCACGGTCTCGGACAAAAACGTGACATGGGGCGCGCCTCTGCTGCTGCGGACTTTGTGCGACTATGACAACAACAGCGGCCGGGACGGTTTGTACACGAATACGAGTTTGACATCGGCATACAACGATCCCTATTTTGCCAATCTGCAATTCCTGCGCGGCAGGCTGGGCGGCATTCAGGGGACGGAGGAGAGCTTTACCGTGCAGGCCATGTCGGCGGACGGGGCCGAACACTTCCTCCTGTTCGAGATGAACGGCTCTACCTATGTTATCCCCCAAAGCTCCCTGGAGAGCATTTCCTCTTCTCACAGCGGCCAGATCATCCCCTTCTTTGCGCCCCCGGAGACGGCCCTTGAGAATAATAAGACTTCCGCCGCCACCGGCCGGGCGGAGGTGACCATCGGCGCGGACGGCGCGGGCAATATCGCCGCCGTCTATACCGGCACCGTGTCCAACACCACCAACAACGCCATCTATCTGACCAAGTGGGACCCCAATTCCCAGACCTGGGGCGCGGGCGTCATGCTCGCCATGAACTATATGCAGGTCTGTGAAGACGCGGCGGGGAACGGCTGGAGCGCAGAAGAAACCGAAGCGGCCTATCTGGGCAGCCTGCCGGGCTATACCGGAGGCGGGATGAACCAGTTTACCTTCTCCAACCTGCAAATTGCGCTGGGCCAGACCAAAGCCGCCGGTACCGGCACAGACAGCAGCCCTGACGGAATGGTCCTGGAGGAACTGGAAAGCGCGCCGGGGAATGGTCCGGAGACGTTTGTCACGAAGGAGATCACAGATTCCGCCAACAGGGACACCCTGCTGGTCCTGACCCAAGGCTCCATGCGGTACCTGGAAACCCGGAAGGCAGACGGCAAGACGATTCTGGCCCCCATGTCCGACAGTCAGGCCCAGGAGCAGTACAGGAAGAACGGCGGGCACAAGCCCGGTATAGGCATCTATGCCATCAGCTGCGGCGTGGGCGGGCAGAGCATCGGGCAGTCCAGCCTGACCTTCCAAAACTGCGACTTCTCTGCCGGCAGCAGGCTGACGGCCTCCCTGTCCTTTGTCAATACCGGCGATGTGGCCATCCGCGCCAGCGAGGCCAATCCTGCCGCTGTGAAGCTGAAGCTGTATGTCCCCGCGGGGGAGGGCGCCAGCACCCTGGCCTCCTGGAACCTGACGGAGAACGTCCGCGCCGGACAGAAGGTCGAGCTGAAGGGCGTCTGCGCCGAGCTGACGCAGAACCTGCCCAACGGCAGTATCTTCTACATTGAAGTGAACGAGGACGCGGACTATATCGCCTCCGGAGGGGGCGCCGCCTTCTTGGCCAATACCCTGGTTACGGATGACGTCGGCATGCCGGTCAACGGCGACCTGGTGGTGGAGCCAAAGCCGGAGCTGGCCCTGGAGGATGTGCGCATCGCCTCCATCAATGCAGACGCCGGCGGAAACACCATACTGCATGTGGAGTTCCTGGCCGCCAACCGGGGCAGCGAGACGGCAGACGATGTTTTTGCCTGGTTCCAGTATGAGGACGCGGAGGGGAATTACCAGCCGCTGGATATCAGCGTCAACGACCTGGATATCTCAAAGGCCCGGCCGGCCGCCTTCTCCCTCCGGGACGCAGACCCGCTTCAGCAGGGAATCCTGTACCTGAAGAGCGGCGAAGCGGGCGACGACGGCAGCCTGCCCGCCGGTATGTACCGCAAGGTCTCCGGCACCATTACCCTGCCGCCCGGCGTCTACCAGGGGAGCATTACCGGCAGCCTGAACCTGCATATAGAGCTGTTCAGCGCCGGGGATGATTTCAACCCCTACAGCAGAGAGGCGGCGAACGCCTACGCCGCAGATCACAACGAATACAACAGCGCAAACAACGTCAGCGCAAAACAGATCGAGCACAAGACCTTCTTTACCGTGGCGGACCAGGTGATTCTGGCGCTGGGCACTACGGTGCGCCTGCCTGTGGCCTACACCACCACCACTGGAAAAACACCCAATATCCTGGCAGAGGAGATTGACGACGTTCTGGACACAGACGGCACGCAGCTGGGCATCCTCTATTACGAGAACACCGGCGCGGGCAGCGGCATGGCGGTCATCACGCCCTCGGCCCTGGGCACGGGCGTCATCCACCTGAAGGATGAGGCCACCAATACCATCCGGTCCATCCCCTTCAAAGTCGTGGGGGCCGGTGAGGGCATCGACATCTATAAAGACAACGGAATTTTTACCTTCTATAATCAGGACGGCAGCAAATACGACGACACGGTCAGCTCGCAGAACTGGAGCTTTGCAGAGAACATCATCACCTGGGGCAGCGACAGCGCGCAGGAAGCGCCCATGCGCAGCAATCTGTCCAAGGGTCAGGCAGGAAGCAGCTTCACCTTCAGCACCATGGCGGCATCCATTGACCTCTACTTTGCCGGTACTGTCCAGGTGAACAGCACCTTCCCCGGCTTTACTGCAAAAACCTTCACCGGTACGGCGGGGAACCGGCCTGTTGCCATCCGCTTCGGCAGCAATCCTGACAACTTTGCCCATACAGTGACCGTGAAGGTGACCGGAGCCAGCGCGGATGGCAGCGGGTACGCTCTGTTCGACCGCATGACGGAGTCCTATACCCAGAAGCCGCCTACCCCCAGCGATGACGGCGCCGCGCCCCACATCTACTGGAGCCGCAGCTTCCCGGAAACGGCCTCCATCAAAAAGGGGACGGAAGGCGTGGAGCTTACCTGCTATGTGCTGGACAACGGGGCGCTGGCCGGACTGACCCTCAACGGCGCAGAGCCTGAGGGCCTGACCAAGATCAGCGGCGGCTTCTGGCAGTTCACCACAACCGTGCGTGAAAACGGGGTCCTGCTGGCTGCCGCCATAGATACCGCGGGGAACCGCACCAGCCGCACTGTCCGGGTGGATTGGTTCAATGAAGCGCTGAGCGGTACGATTTCTGACGCCCCCGATTTGGAGGGAGAGTTCCAGAACCAGAACGGCAGCAAAGTGACCGGCTATCTGACCAAGGGAAGCCGTGCCTATCTGGCGGCAACAGCGCCGGATCAGCTGCAGGAGGGAGAAATCCTGTCGGCCAGCCGCATCACGGTATACGAAACCGATGAGAAAACGTCGGTGCTGACAGAAACCGCCCTGGACCGTCAGGACGACGGCCGGTTCGACGCCACGGCCAACGGCTGGTATATCCTGAAGCTGACGGACCCAGACGGCGCCTGGCGTCAGGCAGTAATGGAGATGGACAAGGTGGACGCGGACGTGCCTATGGGCAACCTGAGCGACCGGGAGGATGAGGACCAGTGGGTCCTGGATTGGAAAGCCTATAAGAGCAACCCCAGACTCACGCCCATCGTCCAGGTCACGATCAACGGAGAGGACGTAGTCAGCTCCGGGCGGCAGACCCAGCTGGCCGGAACCTGGCCCATCCTGTACAGCGGGGAATACACGCTGGCTGTCAGAGATGAGGCGGGCAACGAAAGCGCCTTCTCTTACACGGTGGAAAACAAGCGTCCCCTGGACCTGTCCAAAGCGGAAGCGCTGGTGAGTGCGGAGAACGCATGGAACCAGGATGCCAACAACGGCAAAGCAGAAGTCGATTTGACAGGTGTCACCGGCGGTAAATATGTGGCGGAGGCGTTTTCAACTGCCGGATATGTGGGCAGCTACGAGTTCTGCATCGTGCCGTCCCGCGAACTTGAGCAGCCGGAAGAGCCGGAGCAGCCAGAAGAGCCGGAGAATCCGGAGGAGCCGGTGCAGCTGGAAGAGTCAGAGAGTCCGGAAGAGCCGGAAGAGCCGGTGCAGCCGGAAGAGCCGGAGGACGTCAACTGGATCGTGTGGGAGGGCGCGCCTGTCCAAATAGAGGGCTTGAACGCCGGGGATTACCTGCTCTGTATCCGGGACAAACAGGACCCGGAAAACAAGAAGGTGGCAGTTTCCTGTCCCTTTACAGTGGAAAGCGACGCAGTCTCCTTCACCGCCCAGGCGGCGGAGGCCAGCAGCGCCAATGCGCCGGACGGCTCCATCGCGGTAGAGGCCGCCGGCGGCAAGGACAGAAAAGGTACTTATCAGTTCCTGATCCATCCCCTGAAGGGAGAGAACAGCCCGCTGGAACCTGCCGGTGAGCTGACAGAGACCTGGCAGAGTGCGGCCCCGGACAGTGAGAGCCTCTCTGCAATGTCGCTGGACGGCTTGAAAACCGGCTGGTATCAGGTCGCAGTGCGCGCTATGATGGACGTTACACAGGAGAATATGGAGGAACTGCGGGGACTCTATAACACAATGACTGCCGCCCAGGCCCGGGCGGACGCGGCAAAACAGGCGCTGGCTCATCGGACAGAGGCCGAGAGCCAGATCCAAAGCCAGATCAACACGGCGTACATCCGGTGGAACGAGGCAGTCAATGCAGCCAATGCGGAGGGCCTTACCGAGGAGGAAAAAACTGCGGCAGAGGCATCCGCCGCTGAAGCGCGGGCCGCCTACGAGGCTCTGGTTCAGGGCGACACAGACATTTTGACAGCGCTGGACGCATGGCGCGCCGGCCCGGAGGATTTAACGCTTGAAACAGCATACGAGGAAGCTGTGAAAGCCTATGTCCAGAAACAGGCGCTGGCTGCGGCAGAAGCGGAAAAGGCTGAGGCGGATACAGCCCTGGAAGATGCGGCAGCTGCCTATGAGACGAGAAAGGTGGAGCTGGAGACCGTGGCCGCCGCAGCCTACGCAGACGATGGGGAGCTGTGGACAAACGCCTTTACGATGAAGGTCTATGTTGGCTACCGCCGTACTCCCAGCACCCCCGGCACTCCCGGCACCCCCGGTACTCCTGGTACTCCCGGCACCCCTGGTACTCCCAGCACTCCCGGTACTCCCGGTACTCCTGGTACCCCCGGCACTCCTGCGGTTCCTGTTACCGGCGTGAGCCTGGACAAAACCAGCCTGATTCTTACGGTAGGCGGCAAGGCGCGTCTCCGTGCAGTCATTACGCCCGATAACGCCGCCAATAAGACAGTATTCTGGTTCTCCAGCAATCCCAAGGTGGCCGTGGTGGACAGCAGCGGAAATGTTTTCGCCACCGGCGTGGGTACTGCGGTCATCACCGCCGCTGCGGAGGACGGCGGCATGAAAGCCGGGTGTGAGGTTACGGTTACGGAACAGGCAATCCCTGTAGCGGACGTGAGTCTGAACAAAACCAGCCTGATTCTGGCGGCAGGCGGCACGGAACAGCTCCATGCAGTCATTACGCCCGATAACGCCGCCAACAAGACAGTATTCTGGTCCTCCAGCAATCCCGAGGTGGCCGCGGTGGACAGCAGCGGAAATGTTTCCGCCATCAGCGCGGGTACTGCGGTTATCACCGTCACAACGGAGGACGGCGGCATGAAAGCCGAGTGCGAGGTTACGGTCACGGAACAGGCAATCCCTGTTGCGGGCGTGAGCCTGAACAAAACCAGCCTGATTCTGGCGGCAGGCGGCACGGAACAGCTCCATGCAGTCATTACGCCCGATAACGCCGCCAACAAGACAGTATTCTGGTCCTCCAGCAATCCCGAGGTGGCCGCGGTGGACAGCAGCGGAAATGTTTCCGCCATCAGCGCGGGTACTGCGGTTATCACCGTCACAACGGAGGACGGCGGCATGAAAGCCGAGTGCGAGGTTACGGTCACGGAACAGGCAATCCCTGTTGCGGGCGTGAGCCTGAACAAAACCAGCCTGATTCTGGCGGCAGGCGGCACGGAACAGCTCCGGGCAGTCATTACGCCCGATAACGCCGCCAATAAGACGGTATTCTGGTTCTCCAGCAATCCCGAGGTGGCCGCGGTGGACAGTGACGGAAATGTTTCCGCCATTGGCGCGGGTACTGCGGTTATCACCGTCACAGCGGAGGACGGCGGCATGAAAGCCGTCTGTGAGGTCATAGTCAAGACGGCTTCCGCCGCCCCCGGAAGGCCCGCTGCTTCCGGCCGTCCCGGCACAGCCGCCAGCTTCTACACGGTCACTGTAAAAACACCGGAGCATGGCAAAGTGACCGCCAGTCAGTCCAGAGCCAGAAACGGAAGCGCTGTCACCCTGACAGCCGTGCCGGACAGCGGCTATGCGCTGGATACCCTGACCGTTACTGACAGCCGGGAGAATGAAATCAGGCTGACCGCCCAGAGCAGCGGCAAGTACACGTTCACCATGCCCGGCAGAGCCGTGACGGTAAAGGCCGTCTTTGCGCCCCTGCCGGAGGATTTGGAAATGACGGAAATGACCAGCGACGGCGATTGTCCCTCCCGCAGATTCGCCGACCTTGGCGGCGCAGGAACCTGGTATCACGAAGCTGTGGACTGCGTTCTGAGAAATAACCTGATGGGCGGCTATGACAGCGGCCTGTTCGGGCCGGACAGCAGCCTGACACGCGCCCAGCTTGCACAGATTCTTTACAATCGGGAGGGCAGGCCCCCTGTAACAGGCGGCAGCGCCTTCGCCGACACGGCAAATGGCGCATGGTATTCTGACGCAATCGCCTGGGCGGCGGCGAACGGCATCGTGGGCGGCTATGGAAACGGGCGGTTCGGACCTGATGACAACATCACCCGAGAACAGCTGGCCGTCATGCTCTGGCGCAGCTCCGGAAGTCCTGCCGCAGCCAACAGGGAACTGCATTTCAGCGACGCGGACGAGATCAGCGGCTATTCTCTGGACGCCATCCGCTGGGCCGTGGAAAACGGCATCGTGGGCGGCTTCGGAGACGGGCGGCTTGGACCCAAGGGATTTGCGACCCGCGCGCAGGCGGCGCAGATGCTGAAAAACTTCATTGAAAAGCAGGAGGACAACCGTTAAAAACCGGCGATTCATTTCGCGCTGGCCTTCTGACTGTACGCTCCAGAGATGTAAGAAATGTTTGTTTCTTCTCATCTCTGGAGCGTTGATTTTTATTGGATTCGTGCAGATTAGATGTATACATTTCAATTAATCCCGCATATACTTTATTGGGCCGTACTTAAAACTGCGATGAATCCAAATTATAAGATATGGGTTGCATTATGTCAAAAAATGATATATAATAGACCTGCTACTTAAAATGATTGATTTCGCATATAAGGAGGTCTATACTCGTGTCTGATGGACATAACAGCAGCCCGGCCACTGAAAGTGAAGAGGGCACACAATCTGCGGACAATCGTTCAGATGGAACGATTGATTTAGCGATGAAGATGGTTCACTGGCTATTTTTCGGAATTTTTCTCTCGTTTGTCCCGTTATTATGCTCGATATGTTTTAATGTGATGATTGGATACAACTTCTCGCTGGACGAAAATAAACTCAAATATCTGGTAGACTTCCTGTTAGCCATTTTTGCCGTAGCAACAAACGCATGCGGCTGTACAGTTGCATGGAGTTGCGCAAAGAAAGAAGGAAAATTTCTCAAGGCGCTTTATATAGCATTTTCTACCTTTTCGATGTCGGGGTGTACGATACTTTACGCGTATTTTTTTAATGTTCCCAAAGAGTTTCAATATGGTTTCATGGATACGATATTTCATATCACAATTGTTGTCCTGATCATAAATTCTCTGATTGGATTTTTGGTCGCGTGGCATGAAAGACCGCAGAATGGGAGTGGAAAATGATGAAAAGACGCTTCATTATTGGACTTCTCGCAGTTTATATTATTACTGTTTTTGCGCTTTTTTTTACATTTACCTCTAGGGTAAAAGCGGATTTGATGGATGGGTATACTTTAGCTGTTCAGAATATAGATAATGGCAATTATATAGATGCAGTAAATACTTTAAATATACTGGGAAGTAATTATAAGGACTCCAAAAAACTTATTGTGTATTCGGAGGGAAGAATAGCATATGATCAAGGGAAGTATTCTGAGGCCCATGAAAAATTTATTTCTTTGGGGAATTTTAAAGACAGTCAAGTGTGGGCGGAAAAGTCGGCTGAAGAAGAAAGCATAACTGAACAGGCGCAGTCTTATAATAAGGCATGTAAATATTACGTAGATGGAGACTATCTTAATGCACTGAATATTTTGAAAGAATTAGAGGATTATGACAAGAGCCAGAAGTTAACGGAACTATGCCGCAGCGCGTGGAAAATGAATTGTGCTGAAATTGTCTCTGCCGGTATACGGTATTCAGCTGGCATCACGAAGGACAAAGGCGCAGCTTTTTCTGGACAGAGTTTTGAAGATGCAGCCGATATAGAATCCTGGCATAATATAGTATCTGTTTCTGCCTGCGGGGAATTTGTTTTAGGTTTGACAGATGACGGCAATGTTCTGGTTGCAAAATGCAAATCACATTACAATTACAGTACTGATACCAGCGGGTGGAAAAATATTATTGCCGTATCCGCTGGAGAGCAGTTAATTGCAGTACTCAAAGATGACGGAACTGTCGATACGCGGGGAGTTGACGGGTATGGGGAAAGAAGAGATGTAGGCGACTGGAAAGATATTATAGCGATTGATACAGGGTGGCAGCATATCGTCGGCTTAGATGTAAACGGCGATATTCATGTTGCCGGATGCTATAAAAGAAAATTGACCGATGAAATTGAATCTAAAAAAAGCGATTGGACAGATATCGTATCCATTTCAACCGGAGGGAGCACCGGAACAGACGCAGAAGGAAACGCGTACAAAGGGAGCGGCCATATTGTTGCTTTAAAAAGGGACGGCACTGTTGTTGCGGCAGGAGATAATGAGTATGGACAATGCAATGTAACCGGACCGGAGTGGAAAAATATTGTTGCCGTTTCTGCTGGCGATTATCATACAGTGGGGTTAACAGCTGACGGACGGGTTGTTACAACGCAGTCGGAAGAACGCTTTCCGGACTCCTATAACGAAATCCGGAAATGGGAGGATATTGTGTCAATCTCTGCCGGATACGGGTTTACGTTAGCTGTAAAGTCTGACGGTACCGTATTAGCAGCCGGATTGTATCAAGACGGCCAAAGTAATGTGGAGCTGTGGGATATCATCTCTCGCGGCGAGCTGGTCAAGAGCAGCCGCATTGTCAACTGACAGCGCCGAAAAACATCGATTGTTTGTAAACAGACAGCCGGTGTTTTTTTTGTGCGGAAATGGGGGCATACACGCCCGGCTCTGTCGAAAAAACTTGTGCAAATCTGGAAAATAAAGCTTGAAAAAACCGGAATATTTAGTATAATCTAAATATAGGCTGTCCGGCGATCCAGAGGGACGGTCAAAAAAAGGAAGGAAAGGTGAGTTAATGAAAAAAGGAAACAAACTGCTGACTCTGCTGCTGGCAGCGTCGGCGGCCTTCGGCATGACCGCCACCGCGCTGGCGGCTGAAGAAGGAAAAGTGGTCATCCTGCACACCAATGACGTTCACTGCGGCATTGAGCAGAGCAAAGAGGATGACGGTACAGTCTCCCATACCGGCTACGCGGGCGTCGCGGCCTACAAAGCCGAAATGGAAACCCAATACGGCGCGGATTGGGTCACGCTGGTGGACGCAGGCGACGCCATTCAGGGCGGTCCCATCGGCACCCTGACCAAAGGTTCCGCGCTGGTCGAAATCATGAACAAAGTGGGTTATGATCTGGCGGCGCCGGGCAACCACGAGTTCGACTACGGCATGGATATTTTCCAGTCCCTGGCGAAAAACACCGCGGAATATCCGTATGTCTGCTGCAACTTCACCGACCTGGACGGCAAGCCGGTTTTCGACGGCTGGCAGGTCAAAACCTACGGCGAAATTAAAGTGGGGTACGTGGGAATCGATACCCCGGAAGCGTTCGTGAAATCCACCCCGACTTACTTCCAGGATGAGACCGGCAAGTATATCTACAGCTTCCAGCAGGGCAATAATGGACAGGACCTCTATGACGCCGTGCAGAAAGCTGTGGATGCCGCCAAAGCCGAGGGCGCAGACTATGTGGTAGCCATCGGGCACCTGGGCGACGACGGTTCCACCCAGGAGTGGAAAGCGCAGACCGTTATCGCCAATACCTCCGGCATCGACGTCTTTATCGACGGCCACTCCCATGAGGAGATTGAAAAAACAACCGCCAATAAAGACGGAAAAGATGTGGTGTGGGCGCAGACCGGAACCAAACTCGCCAATATCGGCAAAGTCGTCATTGATACCAAATCCGGCGAGATCACCCACGAGCTGGTCAAGGGCTACGACAAACAGGATGAAACTGTTGCCGCTTTCGTGAAGGAAAAGACCGACGCTTTTGAGGCGGAACTGAAAAAAGTCGTCGCAAAATCCGAAGTGGACCTCACGACCCAGGACGGCAATGGGAAACGCCTTGTCCGCAGCGGCGAGACGAATCTGGGCGATCTGTGCGCGGACGCTTACCGCGTGATGCTGGGCGCAGACGTGGCCTTCGTCAACGGCGGCGGCGTGCGGGCCGATATCAAAGCCGGTGATATTACATATGAGAATATCATCAATGTACATCCCTTCGGCAATGAGGCGTGCATGGTAGAGACCACCGGTCAGGACCTGCTGGACGCTCTGGAGATGTCCGCCCGGCTGTATCCGGAAGAATGCGGCGGCTTTTTGCAGGTCTCCGGCATGTCCTACACCATCAATGAAAACACGCCTTCCTCCGTCAAGACCAACGACGAGGGCGAGTTCGTGAGCGTGGACGGCCCCTACCGTGTGACAGATGTGATGGTCGGCGGCCAGCCCCTGGATGTGAAGAAAACTTATACGCTGGCTTCCCACAACTATATGCTCAAGAGCGGCGGCGACGGTTTTGTCATGTTCAAGGACGACACGCTGGTCAAAGACAGCGTGATGATCGACAACGCCGTGCTGATTAACTACATTGTGGACAAGCTGGACGGCAGCGTCACCAAAGCGCAGTACGGCGAAGCCCAGGGCCGGATCAAGATTGCAGCCGCTGCCGTTCCGCAGCCCGCGGAACAGCCCGCCGCTCCGGCAGAACCTGAACTCGTAGCGGAACCCGCTGCACCGGCGGAACCCGCGCCTGCCGCCCCTGTGCCTGCTGCCGAAACCCCGGCCCCCGCTGCGGCCGCACCCCCCGCTGCTCCCGCGCCCGCAAATCCGTCCG
>CAMWQV010000020.1 GCA_947176425.1 uncultured Clostridia bacterium | reverse complement strand
TCCTTTGCCGCCTGCATCACCCCGGGAAGGTCTTTGTCCGCCACAGTTCCGGTGATGGATTTGACATTCGCCATGCCCTGCTCGAAATCCTTAAACGTGTTGATCGTGTCAGCCAGCCCGAACGAAACCCCAGCAAATGCTGCCATCTGCGTAACAGGACTTGTTAGCAGACCAAAGACTTTTTTGAAGGGCGCAGTAACAAGATCAACAGCTTTCAGCGTAACCGTCCAAACTTTCCCGGCAATTTTCTTACCAGCCGCAGCGACATTTTGAATGCCTTTGGAGGCCATGTCTTTCAGCGTTGCCGCTACCTCCAGCTTGCTTTTGCCCTTCATGCTTTGAATCTGCTTTTGCAGATTCATCATGGATTTTTCCAGTTTACTGACGTTTTCCTGTGCGCTTTTCGCACCGCTGCCGGTTTCATCTGTGACTTGCGCCACTATATCTATAATCGTGACGGTATCATTCACCTGCGCCTACCCCCTGACGCATCAATCCTAAGCACGGGGAGCTGGGCTTCCCTCTGGACGGCATCCAATGTGTACTGCTCATACAGGGCCCGTTCTCCACGCGGAAGGGCCAGGTAATCTGCAATAGTCCCGATTTGGGGGAATCGTTCGCACACCAGAAGCATCACATAGGTTCGGCCCCGTGCTTGTATCAGTTTTTTGCCCTTTCCTCCGGAGTTTCCTCGGTTTCATCGGAGTAACCGCTGATTTCATTGATAAGCTCAATGATGCGGTCTTTCTCACCAGAGAGCAGCACCGCGTCGATCATATCCACGCCCTGCAGGACGTTGAATACATTCTGTGCCTGCTTGTTGTCCCAGGTCTTGGCCCTGTCCTCATCTACGGTGGCGGTGTAAATCAGCCAAGAACGGAACTTCGCCGCATTGGTCTCGATTTCCTTTTTCGGCTGACCACGCTTGCGGGGGGCGAACTTCGTCGCGTTGTCGTGACAGGCCATGCTCTCTTCCTCAGATACGGGACGGATGCGGAACTCGAACTTCAAAACACCGTTGCGGCGGATCTGAACTTTCCTGTATGCGCTTTCGTTGTCCTTCTCTTTACCGGCTTCAATCAGCCCCCGGAGCAGGGCTTCTTCGTTCATCAGAATATCTTCCGTAGTCTGTTCCTCTACTCCAACAGGGGCGTCATCGTACATTTCAGGCATTGTATTCTTGCTCATGGGGTAATTCCTCCTTTTTTATTCCACTGGCCGCCATTCGGCTTCCTTAAACTGTTCAAGTATCTCCGGCGTTGCGTTGGCGCGGAAACTCCACGCCCTTTTGATAATTTCGCCGGGATTGAGGTTCTGTAGATCAATAGAACCGTCCGGTACACAGTTGCGGTAAACCACCCGCTCCGCCTGCCCATCCCTCCGGCGCATTTTGCCCTGGAAGTCGAAGGTCGGGAAGTAGCCTTTCTGTAAATCAGTGATGAGTTCCGAAATCATCACATTATCCCGCACGACCGCTTCTGTGAGCGTCAGGGTGACGCTGTACCCTGTGTTGACCGCATACTCCAGCGCACTGCCTACAGGCTGGTAGTCCACATTGGTGGGGTTGATTTGGGTCTGGAAGGTATCAACCTCCGCAAGAAAAATGTTCGTTCCCGCTTTCGTAGTTACGAAAAGGCGTCCGTCTTTGCCTGTAATTAACTTTCTTACGTCAAGCAGGCTTTGATCGTTCAATCCATCCATCTGTCAGCCCTCCTTTACTCGGCTTCATCCGGCGCGAACCGGAACTTGAATGTGTAATACATCTTCTCCAGGGCGTCAATGTCGTCTGCGTAGACAACAAACCATGCGCTGTCGCCCTCCGGCTTGTTGTCCGGGTCAACCTCGACGTGCGCACCGGCCATCAGCTTCTTTTCGGATACCATTGTCTGGCACACGCCGTTGGAGACCTGCACTACGGTCATTCGTCCGTCCGAGTCGTTGTTAATGCGCCCGATCAGATTCTCTACAGTATCGTTCAGCCGCTGGAACAATTCAAAACGAACCTTTACGCGCTTGATCTTCTTCCAGCCAATATCCTCTTTCACTGTGGGCAGGACAAGCGAGTTGACGCCCTGCTCCACCCAGACGGTATTTGATGCCGAAACGCTGAACATCAGCACACCGGCGTTGATCGCCCTCTCATGCTGATTGTTCGTCAGCAGCTCCGTAACCTCTGTTGCTCCTGTGACCGCCGCGTGGGTAATGCTTTCATTGCTGGGAGTGCCGGCAATCATACCCGAAATTCGAGCCGCCGCCAGATAGCCCTCATAGACATTGCCTGCGCTGTCTGTAAAGCCGTTTCCTACATACACGATCTGATAGCTGTTGTATGCGCTTGCGTGTTTCAGCCGGGTTTCAAAGTCCACTGTAGTGGGTTCCCCGATCACGCCCATTGTGAACTTGCCGCCTTCATAGATACGGTTGAGGAACAGCTGCATTACCATCTGGACAGCGGTTTCCTCTGTGTCGATAGCCAGGACATTCCAGCGGTAGGCTTCCAATACCTCGAAACCCTTGCTGTAAGCGTCCACGTTCACAATCGGGTCAGTACCGCCTGTGATTTCCTCCTGGTCTATGGTCGCCAGCGGCGCTTCGCTGTCCTTCAGCTTGGTCAGCGTGAAGTAGCTGCTTTTCTTCTCTGCAAACGCCTCCATCAGAGCGTCTACGCTGTTTTCGGCATTGCTGAACGTCAGCCGCTCCAGCTGCTCCGTATCCTCCAGGATCAGCAGTTCACTGACGGTTACATCTGCCAGCGTGGGGCGGATGGTGACAGCCAGCCTGCGGCTGCCGGGATATTTCAGGATAAGCTGGACCACAGTTTCATCCGCTGTATCCTTGATCTCATAGGTACCAGGGGTGCCGCCCGTGCCGAGCCGGAGAGCATAGACAAGCCTTGCGCCGCCCTTGAACTGCTCCGACGGAACGGCAGTGGTGCCGTTCTCCCCGCCGTCGCCGTACTGCTTGGCAATGTCCTCGTACTGCTCCAGCGCGACCGCCTGTCCCAGCGGTCCCCAATTAGAACGAAACACCGCCGCACACTTGCCGTCATCAGCGCCGGCAACAGGGGGTGTTCCACGGTTCTCATAACGAAAGTATACGCCGGGACGCGTTTTCTTCTCGCCGATAGTGAAAAACGATGCCATCTTATTTCACCTCCCTGTTGAGAAAGTCTTTGACCGTCTGTTTCGCTTCCTCGACTGTATAGGAATCTTTTCCTCCCAGCTGTAAAGCCACAGAGACCACCTCCGGAGTTGTGTTGAACATCTGCCGCGCTCTTGCGGCAAGTTCCGATGCCTTGTATGTCGCCTCCACTTTCTAACCCTCCCTTTTAGATTTTTGGTGGTTTGTACTCATTCGCCCAGTTGTAATGCGGGTGAAGGAGCCGTATCTGCGCGTCTTCTATCCGCAATACTCCATACTGTCCTGTCAGGGCAATTTGACCCTCCCGCAGAGGATCAGCGCTGTGCTGCACAGTGATACGGTTGATGAACATAGGACTGGTGTCTGACAGAATCACTTCTCCTTCAAACTGCGCCCGTTCGATGATTGTCTTTATCCATTTGTTGCGCTCTGTTACATTTTCCGTAATGACGTGCGCCGCAAACGTACCGGAAAACCATGTAACAGCATAGCTTTGACGGCTTATGCCCGTGGTTCCCTCAAAACGCCAGTAAACGGCGGGGGATTCCTCTGACGGCTTCCACACAGGCGGCATTTCGTCATAGGCGATTGCCGTCACCGGCGGAAAATTCGCCTTTATCCAAGCATTCAAGCCCTGTATCGGGTCCGGCGTTGTGGATATCTGTACCGGAAACTCCATCAGCTCGAAGATCATCGTTATCCCGTACACCTCCGGCGGGGTGTTGTCCTTTGTGTTTGAGCTGCCCTCGTACTCAAATTCATCGGACCGCTCCCATTCAGCGCAGATAGTTGTTCGGTCCGTTCCTGTATAGAACGTGCCGGATATCAATTCCATCATGCGCCGCTCGATTGCCCTGTCCGGGTCTACACCGTCAACAGCGGGGCATTCCGTGGTACACCAGATATTTACCGCGAGCGTTCCCGCCGTCCTTCGTTCCGGGTCATGCCGGGTATCCAGGTTGAAGTCCACACGCGGATAGCGTGTCTCTCCCCACCCTCGACGGCTGTCGCTCGGGGCCTTCTGATAGAAAAATGCCGGCAAGCCGTTGTAGGCCGCCAGCATTCCGGCTATCTGTGTATCCGATGACACCTGCTCATGGATAATCCGCCTTATGTCCCGATTCATTCGACCGGCCGCGGGGAATTGTTTTCGTAGTTGACAGTCTGGAAGTCGCTGGTCCAGTAAATCTCCCATACCCCGACAGCTACATCCGCCACGTTGAGGTCGAGATAGCTGGTGGCGTTGTTCTGCGTGTTGCAGTACAAAATCCGCAGCTTGTTTGCCGTGACCTCTGTCACAAATCCGTTTTTCGCTGTCGTGTCCCCGGCCCTTCTGACGCGGATACAATCGCCGCGCCGCACTTGCGAGAGATCAAATTCATCATGGATTGCGCTCTTAATCAGTGCCATGCTGATCCTCCTAACCGCCCTTATAAGGCTTTTTGTATATTTCCTTGACCTTCGGCAGCGCCTTGTCGATGACTTTCTGTTTGTAAGGTCTTGGCTTCATATTTTTGGTGCCGTTTTCCAACATTTCACCCAGCAGTCTGCCGCGAGCGCGTTCTTTGCTCTCAATAGCGGCCACCGCCCGGAAACGTTTACCCTGTCTCTCCACATGGACATGTGTTCCCCACGAGAGCCGGAACACGCCGGTTCTGACCGCAGGCGGTTCACCGGGAGCAGACGCCTTGTAGGTCTTGCCCGTGTTCGGCACCCTGTAAACTTTCCCGCTGCGCGTTCCCCGCAGAACGTAGAGTGAAGCGTTGCGCAGTTCGTTACTTGCCCTGTATGCCCTTTGGGATACTTCTTTTTGTACGCCTTTCAGTGTAGTCGCTACCGTCTTTCCGATAACCTGGGAAGCGTTCCCCCACGCTTTATTCACACTCTGCTGGTTGGCTGCCATCACACGTCGCTCCTTTCGTCACAGTAGTAAATCGTCCAGTGGTTTATCCCGCCGGGATTGTATGGCGCTGTTTGGACGATGTATCGCCGATCGCCGCACACCAGGGAATCACCGGGTATGATCTTGAACGGCGGGACGCCCTGCTGGATGATTTTATGTGAGACGGGATGTTCCAGCTGCCGCCACCGCTGTATTTCCTCTGGCTTCGCTGCCGCAAGCACGGCCTTGATTTCTCCCAGCCGTTCCCAGCTGTTTGACAGGATTCTGCCGCTGGCTGTTTTATGATCTCCGTCCCGGTAAACATCGAAGGTACGTAGTTCCTGCCCCGGAAGTAAATGGGCTGCCCCTGCAAACATCGCTGCGTCCTCCTATGTTGTTCTGTTGCGGAACGGTGAAGAACTGCCGGCAGAACCGTACATAGCTCTTTGGTTTTCCTGCATTCCTTTATGAAAATAGGGGGGTGCTTTCGTTATGGAGGGGGCAAGAGTAGGAATGGATGCTGTTGCGAGAAGCTGCTTTTTCAGCGCATCATACATCTTCTGCCACCGCTCTGCCCTTTCTCCAAAGCTGTACTGCAAGACATCGATCTTGGTATCTACCTGATAGCTCAGCTTAAACAGGATTGCTTCCAGTACCGACAGTTTGGCAAACAGCCACGCCTTTTTCCCGTCTTTCAGATCCGCAACGGCAGCTGCATATTCTTCATCAGCCAGCACACAGGTATCCGCTCCGCCCGCGACCTGCGTATCGCCGAGTTCAAAGCGCATCTGGTCTTTTCCCCTCGCCCGAATCTGGGTGGGGTCGTAGCTGTATGTCATAGTGGCACCTCTTTACTTCTTGTGTGAGCGGGAATGTGCGGACAGGGCGTTTTTGGAGCCGAATGCCTTACCGCAGTCAGGGCAGATAAATTCGCCGTCAGCGTTAGGAGCAGGGTCTTCTGGTTCACCCTCATACTCTGCGTCCTCTGCGGGGACTTCCGGTTCGTCCTGGGGAGGTTCCTCTACGCCGCCCTCTGCGTCCTCTGTGGGCGTTTCTTCTTTCTCCTGGGTGTTTACACCGTCTTCATTCTCCGCGCCGTCCTGGGCGGCTTTCTGCTTGAAAGCAGGCGGTTTCTCTATGCCGCTGGGTGCCGGAAGATCAACGCTGAGGATTCTTCCCATATCAAGCAGCCGGCGAACCATCTTAGGATCAATGACATCATCCGGGATAACCTCGCCGATAGCGTATGTGCGGTCAAAACGCACGGGTTTATTTGCGATAAAGGCCATATCTCACACCTCCGTTAAGCCGCATTGAAGCCGACGCTCACTGCTTCCTTGAGGAACACGCCAAGATCGGCGGAGGTAATCTCCGGGTCAGTACAAAGAAGCCCCTCAATAAATTCTGTGTGGGTCGGAGCTTCGCCGAGGTACTGCTGAACAGCGGTATACTGTCCATTGCCCAGCATATCCCAAGTGAAGGTGTACCCCGCACTAGGTTCCTCAATGCTGGGTGCGCTGGTGGTGTAGGTCAGCAGGGCACTGTTCGGGTCGCAGATGAATCTCATATCGTCCGGCAGTCCGTAGGGGGCTGCATTGTAGACGCTCTCTGCCACCACGATTTCGTCCAGCCCGAACAGCTGCGCCAGCACATTTGCGGTTACGTTTGCCGGGTTCGCTTCGCTGCCCTGGTACTTGATACGCTCCAGGATGGAGGGATTCACCGTCAGGGCAATATAGGCGTTTGCTCCCAGCACCATCTTGTTCGGCTTCCGCAGGCCGGACAGAAGCATCCGATTTCGCAGCTGGTTAAAGAAGGTCACGGGATCACTGTTCGCACTGTCGAAGCAGTAGAACTGGCTTGCGCCGGGGGTGCCGGTGCTTACGCCTGTGTAAACGTGGGTCCAGCTTCCGGGGTTGAAATATTTCCTGGCCCAGATGCGGTCAAGGTGGATGTTCATCTGCTCCGCCACCCAGCGTACCTTTACCCGCCGGGGGTCGATCACCGCGGGGGCGTTGGTGCGCTGGAAGTCCAGGGTGCCGATCTGGTCAATGCCTGTAATCACCTGATCTACCTCGCAGTGGTAGAACTTATCCCGCTTTCCGTAGATACCGGGGGAGACGTGACCAAACTCCGGCTTACGTGCCATGTTGTCCCTGGCAAGGTCCCCTTTATCGAACTCGTAATAATGGGCCGAGGATGTGGGAACGGGAACGATGGGGAACACTTTACGCGCCACAAAGCCGCTCATGCTCTGAAAATAGGCAAGGCAGACGTTCGTCAGATAAAGGTGCGGCTTGAAAACGCCTTTCTGGATTTCAGCCGCCACTTCTTTTGTGGTAAGTCCCATTATGTTGTCCTCCTTTACGCTTTGGCGGCTGCCGCTGCATAGCCGCTCTTAGTGATTTGAATTTGCACCAGCTCTCCGGCTGTATCCGCCGCCGTCATCGCCACGCCGAGAATGAAATTACCAGCTGCCGCTTTCTTGGCACAGCCTGTAGTGCAGACGGTCAGCAGATCGCCCTTTGCCACGGCTTCCCCAGCTTCGATCAGGCCGATATTCTTAATCAGAACATCGACCTCCATACCGGCTTTCGTCACCAGGGCGGAGCCGCTGTCGAAAGCCGCCGCATCGCTGAGGATAACGCCGACTGCCGGATCTCCATCGGCGGCGGGAAGAATCAGGTTGCCCTCACTGTTGTAAGCGACAGCCTTGTGGGATGCGTCCGTAATATCAACCGCCACCGCTTCACGGATAGTCGCCGTGTTATTGATAAATGCGTTCAAATACTGCTTGCTGCTCATTGTTATCTGCCTCCCATGTACTCCGCTTCATACTGCGCCGCCAGTTCGGGATTTTCCTCGAACGCCTTGATAATGGCCTCTGGAGAGGACATCCCGCCGCTGGCAGACTTCGCCAGTTCCGCCGCCTTGATCTTGAGGGACTGTGCGCTGCCAGCACCGCCCTGTCTGTTGCTGCCGATTTCCCCGAACAGACCGCTCTTGGTCAGTGTTTCTACGTTCTCATCCAGCAGAGAAACATAGTCGTTGTAGACCGTGCCTCCCGCCTTTTTGAGTTCGTACAGCTTCACGGCCAGCTCACCGGCGTTCTTGCCCAGCACTTCGTACTTTTTGGCAGCGGCGGTCAGACGCTCGATCTCCAGGCTCTTTTTCAGTTCCTCGACCTCTGCATCCCGCTGTTTCGTGAGGGCCTGAAGGTCAGCAAGTGCTTTCTGCACCTCCGGATGAAGTTCAGCGGATGCGGGTGCCGGTGTCGGGTCTGCTCCCTTTTCCACCCCGCCTTGAGATACCGGTTCGGCGGCGGGTTCCTCGGCTACACCGTATTTCTTCTCAAACTCCGCGAGAGTAGCCGCTTCCTCCGGGGTCATCTTGCTTTTGTCGATTCTCATGGTTTCTGTTACCTCCTGTTCAAGTTTGGATATGTCGGGCGGATCACCGCCGCCCATGTCGTGCTGGCTCCCCACCTGTTCAATCTCTTCCTGTTCTTTTTCCACATTGCCTGTCTCCGGCTCATCCTCTTTACGCTTGAAAAGCCGGATATACGCGTCAGGGTTTGCGCCCTGGTCTACAAGGTCTACGCTGGTAACGGACAGATTTTTCAGTTTTGCCGGCGGCATTAACCTTCACTTCCTTTCATTGGTTCGCGGACAGCTTTGCCCTCGATTGAGAACATGCTGTATTCGCCGCTCTTGATTTTTTCCCACACTTCGCCGTCCGTGATCTGGAAGCCGATCCACCAGCCCTCCGGCAGTACATCCGGAGGAATGCCCAGAGCTGCCGCTTTCTCTTTGGTAAACACGACGCTCTCGATCACACGCCCAATGCCGCCGCGCTGGTGCATTTCTCCGGCGGTCCCGAAATGCGCTACATACTCGTATGCGGCTTTTTCCAGGTCTGCCGTGTCTATGGCGTCCTCCTGCCAGTCTACGATCTGCTCCCCGTCTACGCGGACGGACACGTTTGCCCAGCCGAACACCAAATGTTGGTCATTGTCCGACTTCATGACGGTCAATTCGCGGGGACGCTCCCTTGCCCGTGCTTTGATGATCTGGCTGTATGTCTGTGCGCTCATTGCTCCCTCCTTTCTGGGCAATAGAAAACCGCCGCTCTTTCGAGTGACGGTTTTTCTGCGTCTGGTGTTTTGTCATCCCTTGTGCTACAATCTGCATACGGCCTCTGCCAAGGCTGAATACGGATGAAGGGAGGTTTCCGAATGGCTTCAAAAACCATGTCAGTAGAATGTCCGCTGGATGGACAGTGTATTGAAATCATGATTTTCTATGATGGGTTTGCGGGCAATCCTTACGCAAAGCCTACTGGTTTTCACTGTCCAAAGGCGCAGCTTCATGGAGGCTGCACAGAACGCCGCTGCCCGGCCGTGAAACTTGTCGGCCCGTAACAGCGATGTATGACTGATCCAGCATCCGTTCCGCTACATATCGCTCATCTATCAGAAATCCAAGATAAACACCGGTTGCGTGTTCCAACTGTTTCCGCAGTTCGGAGCTGTACATCAGGTGTTTATCTATGCAGTCCTGCGCGTATTTGCAGTAACTTGAACTACAGCAAAAACGCGGGTCGTTCTTATAGTACGCGCCCTGAAGCTGCCTTGCAATGCAGTGCAGCGCTTTTTCGTTCAGTTCCATTGCTAATTCCCCTTTCAAAACGATTACTTCTACAAAAAGCACCGCACTTTTCAGTACGATGCTTTTTGTCATTAAATTTTAGCAGGATTCATTCCTTGCCGGTTCCCTCCTGGCGCTCCAGAAGTTTCCTTGTGTCCTCCGGGTACAGTTCGGAAAAACGGGAAAACAAAAAAATTTCAGTATCTAATATAGCATCAGGACAGTCCCGCTTTTTACACTCACGGTAAGTATTTAGACTTCTACCAAGCTTCTTGCATTTTCCAGGTCCGTCCCAGTTCTGACATACGTTACAGAGAGGAATATCAGTAACTACTGCGCATTCTGGACAGCGGAACCCAGCACTAATCTCATCTTCTTTCCATTCGCGTTTCATTTCAGCACCTCTGCGGTTAAAACATATTTTCCGTTTTCAATCTTTGCATCTGTGACCTTGTATCTTAGGCCGCGGGCAAACAAAACCTCAATCTGCGTCTTGAACTTGGGCCGTGCGATTGGCTGAAGGAATTGGCACCCCCGATAACCGGCGGGAACGGTCAGCCGCAACACCGTGTCCCGCCCCGGAAGTCCCAAGTCCTCAAAACTGGTGGACGTGAAAATATTGTTCGTAATAGGAACATCTATAATCCGTGAAAGCTCCGCAGCTGTAGGCTTATCTGGTAATCCCAATCCCAAGAAACTAAAAACAGTATCTCGGTGAAGCACCGCCGTTTCAGGCATCACACCGTCTTTCAACGCCATATCCAAAAGCTCAATTTCTTTTTGAATTTCTGGAGTAATTTGATTGCGGCGAATGGCACTATTGATTCTCGTTGCTGCAAATCCTGTATAATCCTGAAGTGCCTGCTTCAGCTCATCCGGCAAAGCCTCCACTTGTCCCGTCATCCTCTCCTTGGCCTGCTCTATTGCCAACAGCTGTGCCTGTCCAATCCCGCTATCTGTTTCTATTATATCTTCATTGGGCAGCTCCGTCAACGCGGGATTCAAGTTCGTCCCCGGTATTTCCTCATAGGCTACAGCGCAGCGGCAGGACGGATGTCCCGGCGGCAGCAGTTTGCCGTTGGAGAACATCTCGTCCATGTTCCGCTTTTCATCGTCCATCGCAGAACAGATCGGGCAGACACGTTCATCATATGCGGTCAGCCAAACCTTCACGCAGTCCCCGATGTATCCCTGCGCCTGTGCGTCCTTCGTTGCTCCGTAATGTCCGGCGTTGTATGCGCAGGCCAGTTCCGTTCTGGCTATGTTCTGCGCACGGTACCGGTGCTGTCTTGCCGCATACCGCGCCGCAGCGTCGGCGGCTTTTTTTTCAGCGGTAGATTCCCTGCTGCGTGGATTCGCTTTCAGGAAGGCTTGTTTCACTGCTTCCCTGTACCTGGCATTCGCCAGGGCCTGCGGTTTCGTCAGGCCAATACAGGGACGTATAATTCTCGCCGCTTCATCTGGTGTGACTGCCGTATAGCCGCTAACATGGGCGATTACAGCGTTAAGGGCTTCCCTCTGTTCCACAGCAAGGTTCGTCACCAGCTCTGCGCCGTGCTGCTTGATAAAGTCCATCCCTGCACTCACAGCTGGCTCGTAAACGAAGTGAGGGTATTGGTCTTTCACCTGCTGCGCTCCAGCCTCCGCCGCTTTCTGCCATTGAGGGGCAAGGGTGGAGGTTATCAGCTGTGAGTAGTCCTGTTGCCATTGCATGAACTGCTTATCGGTGATACCACCAGCAAGGTAGCATTCCCGCAGTTCCTTGTACGTTATGGCGTTGGTCTGCCCCTGCAGGCAGGAGACGACAATTTCCACGGTCTCCGGTTCCGCCGCCGTCAGAAACGATTTCAGTTTGTTCAGAGCAGCATTCTTATCCGGCTTGGGTTTTGGGGGACGCCTGGGAGTTCCCTTTGCCTTTGTAAAGCGTATCATTCCGCGCCCTCCAGCTCCAAGCCGCCGCCTGTTTCTTTCCCTCCCCCTGCAGCTGTAGGCGATTCTGCGGTCATATATGTAGTTTCCGGGTCTCGCTCCGGCAAATCCGCCGCCATGCGCAAATAGTCCTCCATGCTTCCGTCCGGCGTGATTGCACCAATACCGACCATCTTACTGACAAAATCACCCAATTTGGAGAGGTCCTGTGTTTCAATGTCCCCATGTACCAATTTCGGGTATCCGGTAATGCCGGAGAAATGATCTCCGTTTATGTCTATCAGCCGCGGGATTGCCTGGTTGTTGAACACCTCGCAGATCAGGTCGAGAAACGCGCCGAGGGCTACGCCGAATAGTTCTGTCTTGTCGCTGGACAGCGCGAAACTGCCCACCGCCTGATGTCCCAAAAGAACGAAGTCCGCGAGAACTGTCATTGCTATGCGGGTGTCGTACCGTTCTATAATCTGGTTTGTATCGAACTGCCGCCGACC
>CAMWQV010000019.1 GCA_947176425.1 uncultured Clostridia bacterium | reverse complement strand
GCCATGGGAACCGCCAGGGGCGGAGTGGCAGTCGTGGTGATAGGCGCGGGGGCAGTCGGGGCCTCCATGACCGGGGCCGCAGGGCTGGCGCCACGAATGATTACTGTGAACAGTTGCTTGACTGCGTCCACCAGTTCCGGGGCTTTGACATTGATGTTGATGTTGATGTCGTTCATTTGTATAACCTCCAATGATTTTTTTAGGGTGTCAAATCGTGGTTGCTTAGGGACTATGCGCCCTCCCACCGCTCCGCTGCCTCCAGCACAGCCTCGGCGTACCAGCGGCTGCCTGTGTCATATCCTGCGTTGTAGGTGGTCAGCCCAGCCTCCAGGTCGTTGTACCGCGCAATGCAGTCTGCCAGGTAAGCCACCCCTACCCGGATGTTGTCCGCTGGGGAGAGGTTGTCCGGAAAGTAGGCCGGGTTTAGCTGCATTAAGCCGTAGCAGCCGGAGCAGCCGTTATAGGCGTCCTCGTGAAAGTCGCTTTCGACTTCGATCACACCGAGGGCCACGGCGTACTCCACACCAGTCTCCTCGCAGGCTTCCAGGAGGACGGCTTGCAGTTCCTGGCTCAGGGGCACATCCTCCCGATAGGGAATCTGGAGCGGCAGTGGTACCGCCGACACTGCCACCATTGGGATATCCTGCGGGGCTATGGTCACGATCTGCCTGCGTTCCATGGCCTCCTGCGTTTCGCTGATCAGCTGCTCAGTCCATTCACTGCCCTCAGCCGCCCGACCCAGCTCGTAGGATACGCACAGAGCCGAAGTAAACACGGCGCTGATGGCTGCGAAAAGGGCGAGGGTCAAAAGATTATTCTTCAAAAATATGTACTTTTTTATGGTGTACACCTTCTGTTCTATGTCATGTGCATCGCTCTTAAACGGCGCTTTTCTCGGAACTGTCCTTCAGAACCGCCGTCCCGGTTTCTCCTGGCTTTCTCTCCCGGGTGGTGATGTCCGCCGCCAGACCGGCATTCTTGAGACTCTGCTCTGTGAGCCAGCGGATTGCCATCTCCGCTGCTGAGGGGGTGAGCGGATTTAAAATGGTGCAGCCGGTGATCCCTTTTGACTTTGCCATGCTGTCCACCTCCTACAGGTTCAAGTAGAAGGCGACCAGCTCCGCCGCCCGGTCGGACTGCATCAGCCGTTCCCGGCCCAGCTTCCTGCCCAGGCTAGTGAGCACTTCATCCTGCTCATGCCTGGCCGCGCCGATCAGGGCCGCGCCGATCAGGGCCGCGGCCTCCTGCTCATACCGGGACTGGGCAAACTCCAGCGTCTTGATGGTATCGGCCAGGATTTCATCAGGGATGGCATATTTCACATCTGGTAAATTCATAATGATTTCTCCTCTTGCAGGTCAGCAGGGGGATGTGTTATAATTCCACTGTGACCTTTTTGTGGTTTTTTAAGGGTTGCTTGCCCTGTCAGGTGTCGTCATCACCTGATGGGGCGTCTTTTATTCCAATTGCGATACCTCAAGCAAGCTCATCTGTCCAGAAAGCTCCTGTTTCCGCAGGGATGTCTTTTTTTCTGACGCGGCTAGCCCCTTAATGTTTGCTTTGAGCTGTTCATCCACCACCGTCACAAGAGTGATAGAGGTACTGGTTTCTACATTTACGATCGTGTCTCGGCCCTTTGCGATGAACACTGTTCGAACCCCAGACTCATCCCGGATGCTCCGGCAGATTCTCCCAACAAGCCGGTTAATGGCCTGTTCCTGCAACGTCACTGGGTCAAAGGAGCAGTGGGGCCGAATTAGGGCCGCAATTTCGCTTTTACTCATTTGCCCCCGGTCGTGAATTTCGTTGATGATGAGTGCTCTCGCCTCTTTTGTAATCAGTTTAGAGGCTCCCATACAATCGCCTCCCATTTATGAGTTTTGTTTTGATGGTACTAAGTGCCTGGACCGCCAGATCAATGTCCTCGATATCCGACTGTACAGCCCCATCCGCATTACGCCAGATTGCAGCGGCCACCGAATCCAAATCCTCCGCAAGTTCTAAGGGCGCATGGGTGGCCTTTACAAAGGCCCTCGCTAATTTGGCGTCTGCCTCAATTTGAGCACGGTTCTGGTCAAACTGTTCCTTGCGCACGTCAGCCAAGTCAATAATGTTTTCCCGTTCCTTGATACGGCGCAGGACCTCCCCCTGGGTGGCCTCGGTCTGCCCAGCCTGGGATTCCGCTATCACCTCTTCCACGATTTCAGGGTGGGCGGCCATCTGCTCCATGCGGCTGACTTGGTCCTTAGAGAAACCGAGCTCTCGAATGGCTTTGCTCTTTGGCTGTGCTTCTTCGCGCTTATGCGAAAAAGCACTTGTGTACTGGTTGCCACTACTCTTGGGCATTTCCCGCGTGATCTCGCCCATCCGCTGATAGGCCAACAGAATCACCTCCTGAAGCCGCCGCTGCTCCTCCATCTTTTGGGCATAGACCTCTTTGGCTAGCTTTAACTTTTGGATCGCCCGGATTTCAGCTTTCACAGCCTTGACCTTCTCCTGCGCCACGATCATAAACCGCGCGAGGTCTGCCGGTTGAGCGGGGAGATCACTTTGCTGATATGCTGCAAGTTCGTTCATATTAAGACTCACATCCTCCTCTCTCTGTCTTGCCCCATCCCCGTCAATGTGATAGAATGAGGGGGATGGGAGGTGTTCGTAATGACACGAACCGAATACGACAAGTTTGTAGATGAACTGGTGACTAGGGAACGGGAACAGCTGGCCGAATCTCTCAACGCCGTGTTTGCTCGGGAGGGACACAGCGTGGAAGTGCTGTGTCATATGGTTGCCAAGGCCGTGGAGACCCAGCCAGCCGTGACTGCCCACATCGTCACTGAGATTCTCGACCGGCTCGGTATTCTGCCAGCCGCGCCTGGAGCTCCTGATGAATGCCCTTAGCCAAATCAGCACCGACTTCCTCCACCAGCGTCTGCCGCCCTTGTACTGCCAGTACGAGGGCGGCGATTTCGTTGGGTTCGCCGCGAATGATCACTTCCATAGCTCTCACCTCCTCTCAAGCCCCGCCGCTGGCGGGGTCTAAGCGCTGCTCTGCCGCGCCATCTGATCAGCCGTCTGCCTACTGGCGGCCAAACCCAGGCCAAAGTTGACGCCGAGCAAAAACTTGACCACGTCGTGCTGCATTTCCTGCGGAATCATTGCCGTAACGTCGAACAGCTCTTCGGCCTCCGGCATAGCCTCACGTGGCATAAAGGTTTCCGTCTGATGTACCATTGAAGTGACCTCCCTTCTACTGCTTAATGTGGCGGACAGCTTTCCCTTGCGTTGGACTGCGAGAATCTTGTTGACCTTTGTCATAATTTCTTGTAGAATCTTTTTGGCAGATAACGCCGAGCCAAGCCCCATTTGGGGAAGGTGTAACGACTGGACACGGAGCATCCCTCTGGGATGAAGGCACAGTCTGAACTTACGGGTGACCGTAAGAGGCGGGTGGAAACAGCCCGCCCACGCCATACGGCGGAGCAACAAATTTGGATGCCTATCGATGACGACATGAACGGCCTGCTGCGTGAAGCTAACGAGCTCAATCAGGCTTATCTCTCCGAGATTGCTGAACTGGGGGCCCTTGCTCCTGAGATCGGCTCCGCGGCCTTTACATCCCCCGCACTCATTTTCAATCACGAGGTGAATCATCGCCCTGCCGCCCAGCAATGGGCGGTCTGTACTCCGTAAATTCGGTGAAAGTCTGCTTTCTGCCGCTCTTTCATGGTCACTCATGAGGGAGCGGTTTTCTTACAGCATTTCAACACTGTTGAAATTATACTATAACTAGGTTGATGTGTCAAGGGCTGATTTACAAAAATTTTCAACGGAGTTGAATTTCCCTCTTGCAATACTTGTCAGCACGATGTATACTGTTTGTGAAAGGAGGCAAGCGTTATGGGAGCCATAGCTATACGAATCATGAAGGTTGTAGACGCAGTTGGCGGAAATATGAGCGAATTTGCTCGAAAAATTGATGTAACCCCGGCTTATATCTCGAAAATGGGAAAACAACCAGAAAAATGCCGTCCAAGCAAACTTATCATTAACCGTATTTGCCATGAATTTCATGTAGATGAAGATTGGCTTATCAATGGGACTGGGGGCGATGGCCCCATATTTATTGAACCGGCCACATTCAGCCTCGACCAGTATGCAAAAGATCGCGGAGCGTCACCCCTGGAGCTTGCCATTGCCAAGGCTTACTTTGACCTTCCACAGGATGTCCGCTCGCAGATACTGGAGAAGTTCAAAAGCGTGTTCAAGGAGGATACTGAGGCCACTACCAAATCGAAAGGTGTGGATGAAATTGACGAAGGCGAAAACCGCCTTGTATCGTTCCCGTCTTCGGAAGTGCCGGCAGAAAAAGAGCAGCGGCCCTTGCATCAGGCCGCTGCAATTAAAAACAGTTCTGTTCAGGCGGAGAGAATTAGCGCAGACGATGTACCGGATGATGATGTGTCTCTTCCTTGATAAACGGCTTAAACCGTTGAAACACTTCCTGCTCCAGGGGTGAGGTCAGAAACCGATTCCGCCGGTACAGGTCCTCCATTCTTGCTGCCCGGAACTCTGCCGCTTGTTTCGAGATAAAGCAGGCCGAGGCAATTTCCTCAGCGGTATGTAGCTGCATACCCCAAAGCACGCAGGCCGGGGCCAGAAGGCGGGCCGCAAATTGGTTTGCTGCCACTTCTATGGGATCGTTTCTTTTCGGTGGCTCCCGATTCGCTGTCGTGCCCTGCTCCGGCTTCACATGCGCGAGAATGATGTGGCCCAACTCATGGGCGACTGTAAACCGGATGCGCTCAGGGGAACAAGCGTCGTTGTACAGGATGACAGGCAGCTCGTCTGCATAAAACGCCAGGCCATCGTACCACCTCATGGCTTTTGACAAATTGGGCAGATCGAGGAGCGGGCCTGCTTTAGAGTACCGAACAACCCTGACACCTAAGTGTTTACAGATTGGGTTGAGGTCCACCGGGAGCCGGTCGATCCCGCAGTCCAAAAGAATCCTCCAGGCTGAGTCTCTTGCGTTTTGATAATCTTTGTAGCTCATATAAAAGCACCTCCGCGGGTATTGTATAGATTTCGAGGTGCTATGTCACTATAAAACAAAAACCGCCCCGGTGCTACCAACACCGGAAGCGGATATAGCGTCGCCCCAAGTGGGGCAGGGAAAGAAATAAGCAGAAAGCAGGATTAATATGGACAATCCTTCATTAAGGGCTAAACTTATAGACAAAGCTAAAGAGGCCTTCTTAATGGCGCTTGAGGTCTATAACAAACCTTCCATCCGCTACAGAGTGGAAGGGTTCAGCTTTTTTATCTGTAATGCTTGGGAGTTAATGCTGAAAGCAAGAATTATCCAAACTTCTGGCGAATCTGCAATTTATTATAGGGATAATCCAAGCAGAACCATTTCTCTCGAAAATTGCATTAAAGCAATTTTTACAAATGAGCACGCACCCATCCGAAAAAATCTAGAAAAAATTGTAGAATTGCGCAATACCAGTACGCATTTTATCGTAGAAGAATATGAGATGGTTTACATTCCTCTTTTTCAGGCTTGTGTATTCAACTTCAATGAAAAAATGATGGAATTCCACAGTGTTGATATGACTTGTGTTGTCCCAGAGAATTTCTTAACACTTGCCGCCAGCATACGAACATTAACGGCGACAGAAATCAGAGCAAAGTATCCAAAAGAAATTGCGGAAAGATTTTTAACTGTTACAGATAATATCAACGCAGAGATTGCGCAAAGCAACAGTGATTTTGCCATTCGTATAGACCACAGGCATTACATCACAAAAAACAAAAGTGAAGCAACAGAAATTTTGGCCGTTTCAAAAGACGCAGATTCTAAAGTTCAAATTATCAAAGAATTAAAAGACCCAAATGACTCTTTCAAATACACTGCTAAGAAATGCATTAAAGAGATAAACAATCGGCTCTTTCGGGCAAAAGTTCAATTGCTCTATCAGGGAAACCCTGCTGTATTCAATTCGTACCATTTCAATCTTTTCGTTCGGTACTATGATATAAAGTCAAACGCAAAACTTTGCTTCACGTACAGAATTAACGCCGCACCAACATATAGCTATTCTGCGCAGGCTATTGATTTCATTGTTGAAGAAATAAAAAAAGACCCTGAAAACATTATTCAATGCCTCAAAGATCATTTAAAGAAAAAGAGAAGCTAACCCCAGGAGCTTGGGATTCTTGGTGCAAACACCTACTCCCATTCGGGAACCCAGCTTTCACCCTTCACGAGTTAGCTTCATTAGTATACCTCATCGACTGTGTTTTGTCAATGGTTTTTAGTGGGATGAAACATTAGTTTTATTTTCTGCCACACTGGCATCGTTCCCACTATAACAATACGCACACAAGAGAGAAAGGTTTCCTATTTGGGTACAACCACCAAATAAAAGCCGCCCCCAGTGCGGGAACACTGAGGACGGTTATGAGGGCAGATACTTTGGCAAGCCATCTGCCCTCCTATAATATCATGGTAACAGGAGGAAAACAAGATGAAGTCAAAAGAATTTCCCGTACTGACCAAAGTCGCAGCTTATCTGAGAGTGTCAACCGAGGAACAGGCCATCCATGGCCTGTCCATCGGGGCGCAGCGCGAGGCACTGGATGCCTGGGCGGCGGAGAACCACGTGAAGATCGCGGGCTACTATGTGGACGCAGGCATCTCTGCCCGGAAGCCCGCCACGAAGCGGCCGGAGCTGCAGCGGCTCCTGGAGGATGTGCGCAGCGGAAAAATCGACTTGATCGTCTTCACAAAGCTGGATAGGTGGTTTCGGAACATATCCGAATACTACAAGGTGCAGGAAGTCTTAGAGACCCATAAGGTCAACTGGAAGACGATCCATGAGGACTACGACACCTCTACCGCTTCGGGCCGCCTGAAGATCAACATCATGTTATCGGTAGCGCAGGACGAGGCTGACCGCACCAGCGAGCGAATCAGGGCTGTGTTTGATGCCAAGAAGGAGCGTAAGGAGCCGTGCACAGGAAGCGTTCCGACCGGCTATAAAATCGAGGGAAAGAAAATTGTGAAGGACCCCGAGATGGAGGGCCCTATGTCCTGTTTCTTTGAAACTTTTTTGACCAGCCGATCTGTTCAAAAAGCACGGTCAGCGGTACAGGAACGATATGGTATTCTTTTTTCTTACCATCTTACATTGAATATGTTGAATAACGAAGCATATTACGGTCGTTTTGGCGGTATAGACAAAATGTGCCCTGCTTATATCACAAAAGAGCAGTATGACGACATTAAGGCAAATCGCCGCAGAACAGAGCGGAAAACCGACGGAAACCGGGTGTACCTATTTACGGGGCTGATCTATTGTCCACAGTGCGGCCATCGTTTTGGTGGCCGCACCTATTCACATATTTTGAAGTCCGGAGGGAAGACCTATACAACTTCTTATAACTGCCACGGTAAATATATTAAGGGCAATTGCACCAACGGCGTTAATATACGTGAAATCGTGATTGAAGAATACTTGCTGGAGAATATTGACTCAGAATTAGAGAAATATGTTGCCGAACTCGAGCAGCTCAGATCTTCCGCGCCGCCCGTGAAGAATTTCCAGGAGGAGCGCGCTAAGCTGCGCAAGAAATTTTCCCGCTTGAAAGATCTGTACGTTGATGATATAATCGACTTGGAGTTGTACCGGAAAGATTTTGAAGCACTCACAGCCCAAATGGATGCCCTGGACATTGAGGAACATAGTATATCTCCCTCACTCCCGCACGGAGACAGGCTGTTGTCGATTTTCACACTCGGGTGGCAGGAAATGTATAGTGGGCTCGACCGTCTTGGCAAACAGGCTTTTTGGCGAATGGTAATTGACAAAATATACATTTATCCCTCCCGCCAAATTTCAATATCTTTTCGGCCTTAATTTTTCAAGGAATTTACTACACAGATTTAATAAACCGACCGGCTAATTAAATCTATGTAGTAAAAAATGCAACTCTATTCTTAGTGAACGGAGTTGCATTTTTATGTGGTCAAAGGGGAGGGGACCCCCTCCGCGTAACCGTGGACCTCCTTGCTCTGTAGCGCAATCCACAGAAAAGACAAAGGAGATGCGTTATGGATAGCATTACTGTGGTCGTACAGCAGACATTAAATGAATTACACATCCCCATGAGGCTATGCGGATACCAATACTTGACGTACAGCATAGAGCGGATCGTCGCTGAGCCAATGCGTATCCAGGGGATCACCAAAGACCTCTACCCGGAGGCAGCAAGGCACTACGGTACAACGTGGAAAGCCGTTGACCGTGCCAATCGAACCGCAATAAATACATGCTGGGAACGGGGTGGAAGAGAAAAGCTCGACGAGGTTGTCGGATACCACCTCGCCGAGCGTCCCTGGCCCACAGAATTCATTTCGGCTGTAGCGGAGTACATCCGCCGTAATCAAACATAAGGCCCTGTCGCCGACCAGGAGTTACCGCTCCTGGTCGGCGGCTTTATTTTAACACATTTGCAGTATGAAATCAATACTGGATTCGCCCCAAAGCAATGCCTGACAGGTAGAATACTGGTGAGGTGATTGCAATGGATATAAAATTCACAATGGTCATGGACAAGGAACTTGCTCAGAAGATGAGCTATATCGGGAAATACTACGGACGCTCCAGAATCAAAGAAATCGAATGGGCTTGTAAGGAATGGGTGAAGGAGTTTGAGGAAAAGGTCGATAAAATAGAATTGGAGGACACCTGAAATCAGGTGCCCTCCTCTTTTGCCTCTGCGCGGCCCTCAGCGGCCCCAAGATCGGCGTTGTCCCGTTCCATGGTCTCAGATATGGCCCGCTTGATAAAGCCGTTGACGGACTCCCCACGGGCCTCTGCGTGGGCTTGGAGCCTGTCCTTATCGCCCTTTGGCACAGTCAGATTTATTCGGTCATACGCTTTAGCGATCCACTTGTTTTTACTTGCGGAACTAGCGCGGCCTCCCATGCTATCACTCCCCTCCAGGTGCTATTATAACCTGGAAATATATATTGCGCAAGTAAGCAAAATAAACAATTTAAGTGTCAAATATTTGTGAAATATCCCATATTGATTACTTGCGCAAGTAAGCGTATAATAAAAACATAGAGAGGAGGTGAGAGCAATGGCAAAGCAAAAGAAAAAGCGCCGCAAGCCGAAACCTGCGGCGCGGCCCGATAGGAAGGAATCGTTCCAAGACAACATCCTGGCGGGCATCATTTCCGGCCTAATCACAGCGGCAATCCTCAAATTGCTGGGCTGGTAAGGGCCAGGGGTGCGGGGCCTCAACCCCCGCACCCCAAATATAAAAGATTTCAACAAAATCGTCAAGGGGGGTAAACATGAAATATTTATTGTTTGTGATTATCTTTGTGCCGGTCTTTCTGCTGGTGCGGTGGGTCATTCGGAAAATTAAGAGGTGAGGTAAACGTAAAAGTAGGCCCCCGGCCTGACAAACCACAGGGACCTACAGCAGGCCAAACGGAGGCGGTCGGGAGCCTTACCCCGACCGCCTCCATGATAACAGAGCAAAGCAGAAAAATCAAGGAGGCTTTTCAAAGTGGGAAAGATCGACAGAATAATATCCGCGCTCGCACACCTCGCTGATGCTTATATGACAGAGGCGGGCAGGGGTGGGCGCATTACCGCGCTTGACGCTGCCGTAGCAAAGGCGAAAGCCGCCGCAGTCAATGAATGCATCGAACTTATCGAGAGCATGGACAAAACCGACTGACAATACCACCCCAGAGGTTATGAGGGTAGAAAGGACGATTGAAATGAAATTCACTAAAAAGCGTGACTACACTGGCAGCATCCGAAAAGTGTGGAGCGATGACAAAGAGGTGTGCTTCGGTGTCGTAGGTACTGTTGGCGATCTGCTCCAGGAGGGCATTTTTGAATATGCTGACTATTCTCCTGAAACTTGGGCGTTCCTTCCGGCTCCTGGTGTACTCCAGAAGCCCTGGTTTGGGAAAACCCGTGAGACCGCTCTGGCAAAGCTCCCCAAAATGTAAATCGACCCGCAAGGCCGACGGCCCCAGGCCGCCACCGGTGCAAGCCCGGTCCCGCTTGAACAGAAGCGGGGGCGCTCATGGGTATACCCCATCGGCACAGGGGGAGTCAACCGCCGCCCCTTTTATATAGGCACCTTGAGAACTGAACACGGCCATACCCGCATAAATTTGGAAAAGATGCAGGTATTGAAAACAAGTTGCTCGATTGTTAATGTTGTATTTTTCGTGTGTTGCTGTTGCGTTAATCGTGCGTTAATTGCATATTACTGCCAAATTAATTCAACGTTGAAAAAGCAAAAATGGGGGAAGCCGGTCGTCCCGGTTTCCCCCATATATCAGCGCAGAATGTCCTTCGCGTCCACCCATCCATAGACGGTAGATCCGCCGCCGCTCTCCCTAACCAGATGGTACGGGTGGGCGGCGTTCTTTGCCACCGCCGTCACCTTGGCCTTCCCCGGCTTACAGGCGGAGCCCTTGGCAGCGCTGCTGCTGGCGTAGTGCGTCGAGCCTCTGAAGTCCACGATATCCCCTACCTTGACGCCGGCGGGCTGCGCGCCGGCAGCCGACGCAGTCGGCGCGGACTCCGCAGCGGGCACCAGCGCCCAGTTGGGGCGCCCGTAACCCTTGATGGTTTTGCTGTTGATGGGGTAACTGAACGCATGGACTCCGAGAGGAGAACCTGCGTTTCCCTCCACAGTGTAAACCAGTCCGGCAGTTACACGGGTGACAATGCCAGTGTGCCAGGTGGACTTAGAGTCCCCGAAAAAGATTTGGTCACCCACCTGTGGAGTGGAGAAGAACCGCCCATTGGACTTGTAGTAGGCCAAAGAATAGCCTGTCCCGGCTCCGCAGGAGCGGTTAGGCTGGCAGAGCAGCTTTTGAGCCAGCTCCCGGCCAAAGGTGGTTACAAAGCACCAATCCACAAACACATCGCACCAGTCGTAGCCGTTTTTCGGACCGTTATAGAAGTCCTTCAGCGCATCCAGATCGCGGGCGAACTTGTTATACTTGCCGCCCGCGTTGGCGGCAGCACTGTCCAGCTGTGCGTTGGATTTCTTGCCGATATAGCCCACCTGCTTCTCTGCGGTGGCAATCAAGCGTTCCTGTGCGGTCATACTCCTGTTTCCTCCTTCTTGGCCCAGGCCGCATCCACGCGGCCCTCTGCAATGATGTACGTCACCAGCGAGGCCACAGACACTACGGCCCCGGCCACATTGGAGATGGTATCGCCGTCCAACCCAAATACCATGGCCAGCCCCGCGACGATTCCCGCCACGGCGGCCCACAGCTTTCGGCTGGACAGTTTGCGCTTCCAATCAATCTGTGTTTTCATGTACAGTCTCCTTCAACGAATGCCGTTTACCGCAGTCTGAAGCAGGAAGCCAAGCAGCATCCAAACCTTGTCCTTGATTTTTTCGAGGCAGATTTTTTCTCCCAGCTTCTCATCATAGTTCTCTGCGCTGACACAGGCGGAAGATTCCACAATCTCAAAGCCATTGCGCAACACGGCCCGAACGACAGTGCATTTGTCGCCCATTGTCTCCGTGTGTACCTCCGAAATGAAACCGTCAACCATTTCCTGACTGATACTGGGCGCGTCAATCCGCAGGTTCGGATTGACCGTCACTGGCAAGTAGGCTCGTTCAAACACATCCTTGGGCGACCAGCTCTCGTAGCCGTCGGCGTAACGGACGCGGTAGCCGTCCACACCGTCCTTCGTGGCAGGCTCCGCTTCAATCAGCTTTGTTCCGATGTACTTTTTCATGACATTTTTCCTCCTTCATCCTTGGGCGGGTCCTTATCCGGCCAGCGGTTATTTTTGCTCAAATTCTCCACCGCCGACTTGATGCTGTAGGCCAGCACCACGCCGATGATCTCGGTAACAGCCACCTGGGATAAGCTCTCCGCAATCTGGGGCTTGTCCAGGTAGGCCAGTATGTAGCTGCACCAGACCCAGGCAAACCCCATTCCCAGGCACACCCAGATCACCCGCTTCATGGTCTCCGGCTTCGCAGGCTCCCGCCATACCTGAGCCGCACTCCGCGGCTCTCTGACCCTGCGGCGCAGATACCAGATCGTTGCCCAGCTGAGTGCAAACCCCAAAACAAAACCAACAGTCAATGCGGCGGAGACGGTCAGGACTGTCTTCATCCCCCGCCGCCTCCCTTGTGATGGTCCTCCAGATCCGTGATCCTGTGGTTGGCTGCTTTGATCTTCTCCTCCTGGCGGTCAGTGCGGCTTTCCAGATCATAGGTGCGCTTGGCCAGATC
>CAMWQV010000018.1 GCA_947176425.1 uncultured Clostridia bacterium | reverse complement strand
CCGAGATCTACACGCGTAAGATCGTCGGCAGCGTCAGATGTGTATATGAGACTGTGTGCGGGCAGCCATTGGCAGACGCCACACCGCGGACGATATCCGGCGGGCAATGGAACTGGTACGGCGGGCGGGCTTCCTCCACGTGAATATGGACCTCATCGCCGGGCTTCCGGAGGACACACCAGAGGGGTTCAGACGTTCACTGGACGAAGTCATCGGTTTCGGCACGGATAATATCACGGTGCATACGCTGTCCCTGAAGAAAGGCAGCCGGATTACTCTGGAGGGGATACGTATCCCTACTATGGAGGAGGCCGCGGAAATGCTGGACTACGCGGACCCGACACTGCGCGGCGCGGGGTTCGGACCCTATTATCTGTACCGGCAGAAATATATGTCCGGCAGTTTTGAAAATACAGGCTGGTGCCGTCCCGGCGGAACAGGCTGGTATAATATTTATATCATGGAGGAACTGCACTCGATTCTGAGTTTAGGGGCGGGCGGTTCTACAAAAATGGTCGATCCGGCGGGGAACCGGATCGAGCGGGTGTTCAACCTGAAATTTCCACAGGAGTATGTCCAGCGTCCGGAGAAGCTGACGGCAAATCAGGAAGCGTTTCGGGCGTTTTATGACAGATAGTAACTTCAAGCGAACGCAGAGAAAGGAGAAAACTATGTCTTACTCTCTCAGTCAGATCAACAACGCGGTCCGTACAGACCCTCTGGGCTTTGCTCAGATGTGCGACGCAAACTACAACAAGACCATCGAGGACGCCGCCCGGAAAATTGCGGATAATCTCTCCCGGTCCCGCATCGTACTGCTGTCGGGGCCGTCGGGCAGCGGCAAGACCACCACGGCAAAAAAGATCGAAGCGAAGCTGGAAGAAATGGGCATCCACTCCCATGCCATTGCGCTGGACAACTATTTCCAGACGGTAGACCCGGAAACCTGCCCGCGCAACCGGGAGGGAGAGATCGACTATGAGTCGCCCTTCTGCCTGGATATGGACCTGCTTAACCAGCACTTCCGTCTCCTGGACAAAGGGGAAAAAATCCTGATTCCCAAATTTGAATTTGCCCGGCAGATGCGGTCCGCTATCAAATCCCATCCGTTACAGCTTGGCTCGGACGAAATCGCTATTTTTGAGGGCATCCACGCGCTGAACGACATCATTACCGGAAAGAACCGGAACGCCATGAAAGTCTATATCTCCGCCCGCTCCAACGTAGAGAACGACGAGGGCGAAGTCGTGTACAAAGGGACCTGGATGCGTCTGGCGCGGCGCACGGTCCGGGATGCCAAATTCCGCGCCTGGGAACCGGATGTGACGGTCAAAATGTGGGCCAACGTCCGGCGGGGCGAAAAACTGTACATCTCTCCCTTTAAAGACAATGCCGATATCAAGTTTGACAGCTCCCTGCCCTGCGAGGTGAACGTACTCAAGGCATTTGCCCAGCCGTCCTTCGAGCACCTGCATATGTCGCCGGAAATGGAGCGGTATAAGGAGATACGGCATCTGGTGGAAGCGTACCCGAAATTCGAGACGCTTGACGAGAAATATATCGCGCCGGACTCCCTGCTGCGCGAGTTTATCGGCGGCGGCATCTACGACGGCTGAAAAAAGATAGCCAGGCTGTAGGCATGACAGGGCTTGGTCAGCCGTATAATTAAGCATCAAGAATAAAAGGGGTACTCCATGTCCAGAAAAAAGAAGCAGTCGTTTATGGGCGGCGTCACGATCATGGCCATCTCGACCATATTTGTCAAAATCTGCGGCGCGATCTACAAGATCCCGCTAGGAAACATTCTGGGGAAGGAGGGCATAACATATTTTAACAGCGCCTACAGTATCTATTCTGTCCTTCTCACCTTGTCCACCACGGGATTGCCGCTGGCTCTCAGCAAATTGATCAGCGAGGCACACAGCACAAACCGGCGCACGCAAATACGCCGCTGCTTCTATACGGCGATGACCCTGTTTGTAGGACTGGGCATCCTGGGGTCAGCCGCCATGTTCTTCTTTGCGAAGCCGCTGGCCGTCCTGATTAACAACTCTCTGGCGTACTCGTCGATCCGGGCGCTGAGCATTTCCGTTGTCTGCGTGTCGATCATGTGCGCCTACCGGGGCTTCGCGCAGGGACGGCAGAATATGGTGCCGACGGCGGTATCGCAGTTTATCGAGGCGTTTGTTAAACTTGTGGTCGGTATGCCGCTGGCATGGTATCTGCTGCGTATCGGCAGGCCGCTGGAAATCGGCGCGGCGGGCGCGATCTTCGGCGTCAGCGTAGGCACAGTGCTGGCTATGTTCTACATGATGCTGAATTACCGCAAACACCGTGCGCCGATTCTCTGGGGCACCGATGTCCCGCAGAGTTACGGCACGATAGTCCGGCGGCTTTTGGGTCTGGGCATACCGATTACCATCGGGCAGGCCAGCATGAGCCTGCTGAATCTGCTGGATCAGGCCATTGTTATGGGGCAGCTGCAAAATGTCCTGGGATTGACGGAGCGGGCCGCATCAGGCGTCTATGGCGAGTATACGTTCAGCAATAACCTGTTTAATTTGCCGTCGGCGTTCCTGCCGGCAGTTACGGTCAGTTTAATCCCGGCAATTTCCGTAGCGGTGGCGCGGAAAGATCACCAGGAGATCAACCGCGTGGCGGCAACAAGCTTCCGGCTGATTGCGGTTTTGGCGATTCCCGCAGGAACGGGATTGTCCGTGCTGGCGGGACCGATTCTGCTGCTGCTGTATCCGAGAAAACAGGAGGAGGCGGCAGCGGCGGCATACCATCTGCGTCTGCTGGGCATTGCCTCTATATTTGTTTGTATTATGCTTCTGACAAATTCCATCATGCAGGCCCACGGAAAAGTCAGACTGCCCATCTACACCACGCTGCTGGGCGGCGGCATTAAGGTAGCGGTTAACTACACGCTGGTCGGGCATCCGGAGATCAATATTAAGGGTGTACCCATCGGCACATTAGCCTGTTACAGCCTGATCGCAGTGGTCAATCTGGCAATAGTACACCATTTATTAGAAGAAAAACCCAATTACTTCTTTATATTCGCAAAACCTGTATTAGCCTCTGGCGCGATGGGGGCGGCGGCATGGGCCTCCTACGGACTTCTAAGCGGTTTTCTGAACGGAAGCTATAAGATGAATTCTCTCTGCACGCTTGGGGCGGTAGGTATAGCGGTCCTGGTATATTTGATATTAGTGATCGCACTGCGCATGATTACGAGGGAAGACCTGAAGATGGTCCCCCACGGCGATAAACTTGCGAAGCTGCTGCACCTCCGCTAACAGATCATTTCCAATAAAAATCGGGATACGGCACCTGTTAACAGCAGCCGTATCCCGGTTTTTTATTCGCTTGTGTCTAAATAAATTTTCCAATTTTCCAGTTCAAAAAACGTGCTGGACGGCGACGGCGACATTCCCTCGACCGTCCCCGGATATGTCAGTACCGAATAGGTCTTAAAGCAGATAGGCACGATTGGTGCCGTCGCTTGCAAATAGGTAAATAACTGCCTGCCTGCCGCAGTCCTGTCTGCCGCCGCCGCAAAATTTTGCAGCAGGGCGTCAGTTGTGGCATCGGCATAGTTCCCGTAATTCAGCAGGCCGCCGGTACCTACCAGATCGCTGAGGTCCCAGTCAGCGGTGAGCTTTACTTCCCCGAAATAGAGGTCAAACGCGCCTGTCTCCAGCGCCGCCAGATACTCCTCCCATGGCAGAGCCTGTATCGTAATCTGCCAGTCCAGCAGAGACAGATTCTCGGCGATATACTGTGCGCTGGTCAGCCGGAACATATCCTCCTCATTGATAAGCAGGATCAGTTCTTTTACTTCTCCCGTATTCTGACCGGCTTCTGTAAGGGCTGTCATCGCATCATCGCGGCTGTAGGTCAGTTCCAGGCCGGCAGGATAGAGCGGCGACAGTGGGGAGACCGGAAATTGTGCCGGGATCGCCAGTCCAGCAAGTTGGGCGTTCGCCATCGTACCCCGTGGGATTCCGCGGCTGAAAGCGGTCCGTGCGGCCGCATCAGAAAAAACAGCGGAGGCGGTATTAAAACCGATATATTGCAAAACGGTTGTTGCACGGTCTGTAGATTCGCTCTGTCCCGTAACGGATGCAAGATCATCCGTGGGGTCCATTGTCAGCAGTTCAATCCGCCGGGAACTGAACAAATAACGGGCAGTATCGCGGTCTTTTGTATCTACCAGCGGGATAACAGAGACCGGGAGCGTCTTATGCTGCCACCAATCCGAAGACGCCGTCAGACGGTCGCCCTCGCTGTCAGAAACGAACATATACGGCCCTGACCCGACAGGTACAGGCTGATTTTCAGTCCCGCTTTTCACGATGGGGATATCCAGCAGGGCCAGCAGTCCCTGATTCGGTTCCGCAAGGGTAATGACCAGCTCTCCGGAACGATTCGCGGTAATTGCCGCCATTTTTCGCAGACGGTATCCGTAACGTTCAGAAGCTTTTGCCCGCTGTAGAGTCCCCGCGGCGTCCTTTGCCGTAAGCGCGGAACCGTCCTGAAAATAGGCGTCCTGCCGCAGACTGAGGGTACAGACCATACCAGTCTCATCCCAGGACCAGCTTTCGCACAGGACCGGTACCGGCTCAAACTGCGCGTTTAACTGAAACAGCGGTTCATACATCAGCGACGCAACATCCTGCTGGATTCTCTCGCCGCAGGTAATGGGATCAAAAGTGGAATTTTTGTAATACGCCATCGTAAAGGCGGCAGGCCGTTCCGGTTCTTCTTCCGGGGGTTCCGCCTGCACGGTATCGCCGGGCTGATAGACCTCCCAGTCCTCCGGCTCATCGGGTTCCTCCGAAAGCACACTGCAGCCGGACAGAAGCAGCAGGAAAACCAGCAGAAGGGCAGGAAAGCGTCTCATAAACGGGACCTCCCGCCGGTCAGACCGATCAGTGCGCCTTGCAGTCCGCGCTGTTCGCCGCATTTGCGGTGGCTCCAGAAAAGTTCAGGGTTACATGCCGTACAAAGGGGGCAGACATCGATATGCGCCTCTCTGACGCCAAACTCCCGAAGTCTCCAGACGTTGATTCCCTTCAGATCAACCAGCCATTTCCCGTTACCTTTTGCATGGATAAAAGCATCCGCCCCCACACCGAAAGCAGTACGCATTGCGTCAGGCACATCGTCTCCGGTCTCAAAGCAGCACAGGCCGATTCCCGCGCCGACAGCAACGCGGATATCCTCCGGCCGCGCACGGAAAAGACGGAACATTTCCGAAACGGTTTTTACCGGCAGATCCAGCGCCGTACCCCGCCAGCCTGCGTGACACGCGCCCACCGCACCAGCGGCAGGGGACCAAAAAAGCAGGATAATACAGTCCGCCGAAAAGACCATCAGATTTACATCCGGTTCGTTGGTGACCAACGCGTCCGCTGTGTAATCCGCAGGCACAAGGATTCCCATACCGCGGCCGGCGGCAGTGACATGGCGGACAGTATCCTGATGGACCTGCCTGGACAGCACTAAACTATTGAAATCCGCGTCCACAGCAGCACAGAACCGCCTGTAATTTTCTCTGACAAACCGGGGATTATCAGGAACCGGCCCGCTCTGGCGCAGGTTCAGGGACGCGTACACGCCGCTGCTGACGCCGCCCGGCCGCGCAGAAAAACCATGAACAATCCTGCCGCTCTCCAGCAGGTCTGAAACATAGAACGGCACGCCGTTATTCTCACGAAACTGAAAAGACATAACCCTCCTCAAGCATCAGGCGTTCCGGCCGCAGCAGTTTTTATATTTTTTGCCGCTTCCGCAGGGGCAGGGATCATTGCGGCCGATTTTCTTCTGTACACGCCGGGGTTGTTTTTTCACGGTACCGTCGCCGCGTCCCTCGGTAATACCGGTGGCGACACGTTCGCGCTTGACTTCCTGGTCCGTTTTGAGCCGGACGGAGTACAGGCGGCGGACGGTCTCCTCCTGAATCGCCGCGATCATTTCCTCAAACATATGCAAACTTTCCTGCTTATATGCGTCAACAGGATTGGACTGCGCGTAGGCACGCAGGCGAATCCCCTGCCGCAGGTCCTGCATGGCGTCGATATGGTCCATCCAGTATTCATCAACCACACGCAGCATAATCACACGCTCCAGCTCCCGCATGACCGGTGGGGTGAACGCTTCTTCTTTTGCGGAATAGACCTCCAAGGCTTTATCCGTGAATTTCCGAATCAATTCCTCCGCACTGTCGGATGTTCCGGCGTCAACGCTGTCTTTCGGGAAAAATGTTCCTTCCAGGGAGGCCAGCAGCGTCCTATAGTCCTCATTGTCCAGATGCTTCTGCTCCCCAAAGGCATTGTTGACATTGTCGGAAATAATGGAGGAAATCATGCCTGTGATGACATCCCGAATATCCATACCGTCCAAAACCTGCTTGCGCTGGCTGTAAATAATCTCACGCTGTTTGTTCATAACGTCGTCGTATTCCAGCGTATTTTTACGGGTCTGGAAGTTTCGGGACTCGACGCTGACCTGGGCGTTCTCAATAGATTTGGTCAGCATTTTATTTTCGATCGGGATTGTTTCATCCAGGTCCAGCTTATCCATCAGGGTCGTAATGCGGTCGCCGCCGAACAGCTGGATCAAGTCGTCCTCCAGGCTCAGATAGAACCGTGTCTCGCCGGGGTCTCCCTGGCGTCCCGCACGGCCCCGGAGCTGGTTGTCAATGCGGCGGGAATCATGGCGTTCCGTGCCGATGATAAACAGTCCTCCTGCGGCACGGACCTGTTCCGCCTCACCTTCAATCTCGTTTTTATGTTTCTGGAAACATTCGGCATACCGGCGGCGGGCGTCCAGAATTTCCTCATCGTCGGTTTCCGCGTAGCCGGTAGCCTCCGCGATCAGCTCGTCGGACAGTCCCGCTTTGCGCAGGTCGGTTTTTGCCAGAAATTCAGCGTTGCCGCCCAGCATAATATCTGTACCACGTCCGGCCATATTCGTTGCAACTGTCACCGCGCCCAGTTTACCGGCCTGCGCGACAATCTCGGCTTCCTTCTCATGGTTTTTCGCGTTCAGGAGGCTGTGGGCGATTCCTTCCCGCCGGAGCAGCGTGCTGAGATGCTCGTTTTTCTCAATGGAGACCGTGCCCACCAGTACCGGCTGTCCCTTCGCGTGACATTCTTTGATCTGTTCGATGACAGCCCGGTATTTTCCAGCCTCAGTTTTGTACACAACGTCATTGTTGTCTTTGCGGGCCAGGGGGCGGTTGGTCGGAATCTCAATGATATCCAATTTGTAAATAGTGCCAAATTCTTCCTCTTCCGTCCGCGCGGTACCGGTCATGCCGGACAGCTTCGTATAGAGACGGAAATAGTTCTGGAAAGTGATGGTCGCAAGGGTCTTGCTTTCCCGTTCCACCTTGACCCGTTCCTTCGCCTCAATCGCCTGATGCAGCCCCTCGCTGTAGCGCCGTCCGAACATCAAACGTCCGGTAAACTCATCGACAATAATGATTTGACCGTCCTTGACCACATAGTCAATATCTTTTTTCATGACGCCGTGGGCTTTGATGGACTGATTAATATGGTGGGAGAGGGTGGAGTTTTCCGGATCGGACAGATTTTCAACATGGAAAAAGCTCTCCGCCTTTTCGATGCCCCGTGCGCTTAAAGTCGCAGTGCGGGCTTTTTTATCCACGATATAATCGGCGTCAATATCAACGTCTTCTTCCTCTTTTTCGTCGGTTTCGTTAATTTCCAGTTTTTTCAGGGAACGGACAAACATTTCCGCCATATCATACATCTGGGTGGATTTTTCCCCCATACCGGAAATAATCAGCGGTGTTCTGGCCTCGTCGATGAGGATTGAGTCCACCTCGTCAACGATGGCGAAATGGTGTCCGCGCTGGACCTGTTCCCCGGAATAAATCGCCATATTATCACGCAGGTAATCAAATCCCATTTCATTATTCGTGCCATAGGTAATATCCGCGGCGTATGCCTTTTGCCGCTCCGCTTTTTCCATATCGTGAATAATCAGGCCGACAGACAAGCCGAGAAAACGGTAGACTTTTCCCATCCACTCACTGTCGCGCTTGGCGAGGTAGTCGTTGACGGTGACGATATGAACGCCTTTTCCGCTCAGTGCGTTCAGGTAAGCGGGGAGGGTGGCGACTAAGGTCTTGCCTTCACCGGTTTTCATTTCAGCGATGCGCCCTTGATGGAGGACGATGCCGCCGATGAGCTGCACACGGTACGGGCGCATTCCAAGAACACGGACAGACGCCTCCCGTGCGGCGGCGAAGGCATCGGGGAGGATATCATCAAGCGTTTCGCCGTTTGCCAGCCGCTGTTTGAACGCGGGGGTTTTCGCGGCGAGTTCCGCGTCGGACAATTTTTGGTACGCAGGCTCCAGGGCCTCGATTTTATCGACAATCGGATAGATTTGTTTCAGCTCCCGATCGCTGTAGGTGCCGAATAATTTTGTAAATAATCCCATGATAAAAAAGCTCCTCTTTTGTTGTCCCAGGCAGGACGGAAAGTCTCAGACCAAGTATAACACAAATTCAGCAGTTTGCAAGGGAAACCGCTCTGAACAAAGAAAAAGAAAGAGACACCGATGCACGGTGCCTCTCTTTGGTGGGAGCGGGTGGATTTGAACCACCGAAGTCGTAGACAACAGATTTACAGTCTGCCCCCTTTGGCCACTCGGGAACGCTCCCAAATCAATCCCGCCAAAAGGACTCCCTTGACAAATATGGTGTTTGTTGCTCGGGAAGGGTGGAGCTGGTAGACGGACTCGAACCCCCGACCTGCTGATTACAAATCAGCTGCTCTACCAACTGAGCTATACCAGCACGATTAGCAACAAAACGCATTATAGCAGGACCTGTCCTGTTTGTCAACAGTTATTTTTCATTTTTTTAAAAATTTTTTTGGCCCGGCTGAGACCGGTATGGTCTGCTATTCTGCGGCGGGTTCTCCTACACGGAATGGGATAGCATTTTCCCGCACCGCCTGTCTTAAAAACAAATTAACGGCAGTATCCAAGTTGATGCCAAGTTCATGAAGCAGTGCCTGTGTATCCTGCATTAAATCGCCGTCAATCATAACCTCTGCCTTTACAGGGGCGGTATATGGTTCGCAGTCCGCTGTTATTTCTGAACCATCCGCAACATATTCAATCACATCCTGTACCGGACAGTCCAGAAGTTCACAGAGTTGATGAATCGTATTTGTCGAAACGCTTTTCCCCTTTTTGATAGAATAATATGTTGCTCTGTTAAACCCCATTATTTGCAACCTGTAAGAAGTAATGCCCTTCTGTCGCATCGTTTTGAACAACGGCTCGTAACTCATCATATAGACAATCTCCACTATCAACTGGTCTGGTGAAATTATAAAGTTGAAAAATAGGATTGCATATGACTAAAAATCTATGTATAATCATCATTATTTATGTATGTATATCTAAGTATATTTGTGGAGGATATGACATGGATATGAAGAAAATGACATGCTGCTTTTCGGGGCATAGGGATATTCCACCTTCAGAAAAACAGCAGATCATACTAAAATCAAGAAAATATATACGTGATTTGGTAAATAACGGGGTAAAATATTTCGGAGTTGGTGGAGCGTTAGGGTATGATACGCTTGCGGCACAGATATTATTTCAACTTAGAAGCGAAGAACTGCATCACATAAAAATCATTTTAGTATATCCTTTTGATGGCTTTACCAATAGATGGACACAGGAACAGCAAGCGGTTTATGCGGAATTACTCTCTCAATACGATAAGATTGTTTGTGTAGCGGACAGACCAGGAAAAGAGGCATATTTACAACGCAATCGGCATTTAGTCAACTTTTCTAGTTATTGTGTTGCATACTGCACAAGATCATATGGCGGTACAGCATACACTCTAAACTATGCCAAGTCTCAAGGAGTGAGCGTATTAAATACGGCGGAATATTAAGTAAAATTTCCCCTTTACAGACCAAGTAGTTTTATGGCATAATATAGCAACGAAAAAGCATCGAAGAGGAGGGAGCAATCATGCCCATAATCGAATATGATTCATATAAGCAGAAACTGACAGCGATTGGGCCGCGGCTGGAGAAGCTGGCGGCGGCGCTGGACCTGGAAGGCGCACGGCGGGAAGTGGAGGAACTGGAAGAAAAAGCGGGCGACGCGAATTTCTGGAATGACTTGCAGGCGTCCCAGCGTGTACTCCAGCGGACGAAGCAGCTGAAAAACAAGCTGGAACACCACGCCGCATTGACATCCCAGTGGGAGGACTTGACAACGCTGGTGGAGATGGCGCAGGAGGAGGACGACGAAACGCTTTTGCCGGAGGTCCAGGAGGGATACGCAAAACTGGAATCCGCGCTGGATGAGGCGAACCTTGCCACGCTGCTGACCGGGGAATACGACGCCAACAACGCGATTCTCACACTCCATGCAGGCGCAGGCGGTACGGAGGCCCAGGACTGGTGTCAGATGCTGTTCCGGATGTACACCCGCTGGGCGGAACGGCACAGCTTCACAGTCAAAACGCTGGACTATGAGGACGGCGACGAGGCCGGGATCAAATCCGCGGCAATCTCCATAGAAGGTGAGAACGCCTACGGATTCCTGAAAAGCGAAAACGGCGTTCACCGTCTGGTCCGCATTTCCCCCTTTGACGCCAACGCCCGCCGTCAGACATCCTTTGCGGCGGTGGAGGTCATGCCGGAAATCGCAGACGACAACAGCGTTGAGATACGGCAGGAAGATATCGAAATGCAGGTCTACCGCGCTTCCGGTGCAGGCGGACAGCACGTCAATAAGACATCCTCGGCAGTGCGTTTGATTCACCGGCCCACAGGTGTGGTCGTATCCAGCCAGCAGGAACGCAGCCAGGTACAGAACCGGGAAAACTGTATGAAAATGCTTCGTGCAAAGCTGATGGAGATGAAAGCCCAGCAGCACGCGGAAAAAATTTCGGATATCAAGGGCGTGCAGATGAAAATCGAGTGGGGCAGTCAGATCCGGTCGTATGTGTTCATGCCCTACACGCTGGCGAAGGATACCCGCACCGGGTTTGAAAACGGCAATATCAACGCCGTGATGGACGGCGATTTGGACGGCTTTATCAATGCGTATCTAACTGCCGACGCAACGGGAGAACTCAAAAAATAAGATCTCCATTCAGCGCGGGGATAATGATATGAAAGATTTTATTTTTATTACAGGTGCAAGCGGTATAGGCAAAACCACTTTAGCGAACGGACTGCTCAAACACTATCAAACAACGTGTATCGAACAGCATATGATACCTGAATTTATTTCACGAGACGGCAGTGAACCAATGACCGAAGAACTTGAAGAGCTTACTTGCTGGGAAAATCAGGCGGCAATGCTTATGTGTTTTCACAGGCTTGGTTATAAAAATATAATTGCCTCTGATATTGATGATTTAAGGACGGCTGATATCCCTGTTGTTTTCCGGGGAACTAATTTTGTCACAATTAAACTGATATGCAGTGATTTGCGTCAAATTCAGGAGCAGATGAGAAACCGCCCTAATAATGGACTTATCGATTTTGAACTACAGAAAAAGATGAACCAAAAAAATATGAAGCGAAGTCCACTTATTAACGAAGTAGAACTTGATGTTGCGGGCAAATCAATCGAAGAAGTGCTTGAACAGGCAATAAATATTATTGAGACTGCTCCTTCTTGTATTGATTATGTATACGAAAAACCTCCAAAAGAAATGTTTTATTCATGGGTTTTTACGAACGGATTAAGATAAATTCCTGACAAAAACGGGACCTTGCTTTATAATAGAGCAGGATCCCGTTTTTGACCGTTATTTCGTATGTTCCTGGGGCCGTTCAATCGACAACGCCGCGCCGATGGATGTAGCAAACGGGGCATTTTCGGGAATGATAAACCGAACCCCATGCAGTCTGTTAAAGAGCGCGAAGCAGTCCGCGGCTTGGGGGAGGTTCGGCATAAACCCGGTTAGCACAACGGTTTCGCATCCGCACGCACGGCAGGCCATGACAGCCGTCGTACCGATGGACTGAAGCACCATATTGATGACTCCCGCCGCAAAATCGCCTGGGGTAGCGTCGTCAGAGACATTGCCGAAGTTTGCCGCTGTAATGTCAAGCGGCAGGGAGGGATGGCTGTTGCGGGTGATATCGCCTACAGTCAGGTCGATATTGTTGATGTCGCCGCCGACAGACAGCTTTACAATCTGGTCATACTTTCTGGTCCCGCACAGCCGGGAGCAGAGGCCCGCCAGCGTACCGCCGCCCACTCCGGAGCCGCACAGATGCCGTACACCGCTTCCTTTTTCGGCCCATACAAAAGCGGTTCCGGTACCCATGCTGACCACTACAGCGCGTTCCTGACTGCTCAGAAACAGTCCTCCGGCACCCACGGCGGTAAACTCCTCCACCATTTCTGTGGGAATATTATAGATATTCCCCTCCACAAAGGACGCGCCGACGCCGGTAAGCGCGATACGGGCGACATCTTCCAGCTGGAGATGGTTGGAAAACAGAAAATTCCCCATAGCGCCGTACAGGGAGGTGATCGGGTCCTGGGCCTGGACGCGGTGCATGGCAATGATCGAGCCGTCCGGACGCAGCCCGACGATCTTGGTAGTGGACCCGCCGATATCAATTCCTAAAGTGATAGACATACAAAAAACCTCTCGGACTCGGTAATGGCCGGTTTCGACAATCTAAGCCGAAACTGGTGTTGTTTAGGATGTGCGGAATCGTAAAAACGATTGCCTGCACAGGACATATCTTAGTAGATTGTGGAAGAAATGTCAATTCAAAAATCACGGTAATTGAACGAGTAAACAAACTGTTAACAAAAAATCCAACAAAGAAAAG
>CAMWQV010000017.1 GCA_947176425.1 uncultured Clostridia bacterium | reverse complement strand
TAAAGCGGTACGGAGGACACCGGCGAAACCCAGTATGCTCATTGACATTCAGGCCCGAATGCAGCAGGCTCACTCTCCTGGTTTCGAGCGTTGGGCCAAAACTTTCAATCTCAAAGAGATGGCGAAAACCCTCATCTACCTGGAGGAGAAGGGCTTGGCTGATTATGATAAATTAGAGAAAGCCTGTGATGCGGCGGTTCAGAAATTCAATGATTTGTCTGACCGGACCAAAGCTGCCAGTGCGAGAATGAAGGACATTGCAGAATTACAGCGGCACATCGGAGCCTACATCAAAACCCGCGAGATTTACGCCCAATACCGGAAACTGCCGCCGCGAAAACAGGAAAAATTCTATCAGGAGCATACCAATGAAATCCGCTCTTGTCAAGCAGCAAAACGGTATTTCAATTCTCTCGGCTTGAAGAAACTTCCGTCCATGCAATCGTTGAAACAGGAGTATGCCGCATTGCAGGCAGAGAACAAGAAACGGTATCCAGAGTACAAGCAGGCAAGGGCAGAAATGATGGAACTGCTCACGGCAAAAAACAACGTGGATCGGATTTTGGGCGTGACGGAGAAAGAAAAAAATCGTGACCGTCAGCAGGTGGCGCGATGACGATTTTTTCTCCATCGCAGATGGACAGCAGACGCCGAAGGCGGCTTAAAAAACCGGGCGCATCTGCGCCCGGTTTTACAGGGGTTTGGGGGCGGTCAGCCACCAACAAGCTCGCGCCGGGTATATACCGGTGCCTTGCTTGCCGCTACTATTTATGCTGACCGTTTCACCTGCAATATATGAACTAGCCTTTGACTTTTAGCAGAGAAGTGCCTGCCTTGATCGTTCCTACCTCTGTGGGGGTAACACTCTGGTAATCGTCAGTGTTGCAGACGATCATTGGGGTGGTCAGCAAGTAGCCGGCCGCTTTGATGGCCTCCATATTGAAGGAGATGAGCAGGTCGCCCTTTTTCACTTTCTGACCTGCCTGGACGTGCGCCTGGAAATGCTGTCCCTTCAGCTCCACCGTATTAATGCCGATGTGGAGCAGCAGTTCCACGCCATCTTCTGTGACCAGTCCAATGGCATGATAGGTGTCAAAGAGATTATCTACCACAGCGTCAGCGGGAGCGTACAGTTTCCCCTCAGCAGGCTCGATGGCCACGCCCTCACCCAGTACGCAGGTGGAGAACGCCTCGTCCTGAACCTCAGCCATGGGAACCACCGTTCCGTTCATGTGGGCATACATTACTGCATCCTGTTTTTTCGCCGAAACTTTGGCCGAAGCAGCCACAGGAGCAGGGGCCGTCATGGCGTCCAAATGATCAGACTCCGGTGAGTCCATGAAGTCCACCAGATTGGACTTGATTACCGCTACTTGGGGGCCATAAACCACTTGAACGCCGTTGCCCTTGTGGATGACCCCGGACGCCCCGGATTGTTTCAGCAGCGCATCCGTCACCTTGTTTGGGTCGATGACGGTGACGCGCAGACGGGTGGCGCAGCAATCCACATCGGACAGATTGGCCTTACCACCCAGCCCCTTGAGGATGAGGGCAGAAACCGGGTCAGACACGCCGCCAGCGGGAGTGGAGCCATCAGGCCCCACTCCTGTTTTTGCTTTAAAATCGGAACGGGTAAAGAGCTTGGTTTCTTCATCGCCATCCTCCCGGCCTGGGGTTTTCAAGTCCATCTTGGTAATCATGAGATAGAACGTAAAGTAGTATACTACAAAGTATATCACACCTACGATGGGGATCCAAATCCAGTGGGTCTTGGCGTTGCCTTGAAGGACGCCAAACAAGGTCAGGTCAATGATACCGCCAGAGAAAGTCATGCCTACACCCACGTTGAAAATGTGCATCAGCATATAGGACAGACCGGCGTACACGCAATGGACGGCATACATCAGCGGGGCCACAAAGAGGAAGGTAAACTCTAACGGTTCCGTGATGCCGGTGAGCATAGCCGTGAGGGCGGCAGAGAGGAGCAGGCCACCAGCCACCTTCCGCTTTTCAGGCTTAGCAGTCTTATGCATAGCTAAAGCTGCGCCGGGCAGGCCGAAGATCATGAAGGGGAACTTACCAGCCATAAACCGGGTAGCGTCCACCGAGAACACTTCCGTGGACTTGGAGGCCAGTTCTGCAAAGAAGATATTCTGTGCGCCCTGAATGGTCACGCCGTCAATGACTGCCGTGCCGCCCATGGCAGTCTGCCAGAAGGGCATATAGAAAACATGGTGCAGGCCGAAGGGGATCAGGGCGCGCTCCAGCAGGCCGTAGATCCAGGTGCCAGCGTAGCCGGACCGGAGAACCAAATCGCCCAAAGCGGCGATGCCTGCCTGAACCACAGGCCAGACATAGAACATGGTGATACCTACCGCCACAAACGCGATAGTACACACGATGGGAACGAACCGGGTGCCACCGAAGAAGGAGAGGACCTGGGGGAGCTGGATTTTATAAAAGCGGTTGTGCAGCGCTGCCACACCCAAGCCCACGATGATGCCGCCAAAGACGCCCATTTGCAGGGTGGTGATGCCCAAGGTTGAGGTGGTGGTATTGGCCGCCATGGCTTCTACGCCGCCCCGTGCGGTGATCATGGCAGAGATGGCGGTGTTCATTACCAGATAGGCAATCGCGCCGGACAGAGCGGCAACTTCTTTCTCCTTTTTTGCCATACCGATGGCTACGCCCATTGCGAACAGAAGCGCCAGATTGTTGAACACCGCGCTGCCGCACTGGTTCATGATGTCTAGGATGGTGTAAATGACGCCGCCCTCGTAGATCACGCCGGTGAGGCCGTAGGCTTCCAGCATAGTCTGATTAGTGAACGAACTGCCGACGCCCAGCAGCAGGCCCGCCACTGGCAGCAGTGCAATGGGCAGCATAAAGGAGCGGCCCACACGCTGGAGTACGCCAAAGATTTTGTCTTTCATGAAATGTTCCTCCTTGTTTTCAGTTTGGTTGAAAATATAAAAACCCATACTATGCGTACCGGACGTCACTGGTACGCATTGCATGGGTTTCGCCCACATAAGGTCACGATCCCGTTATTTTTTACTGAGATTAATCCTCTTGAGGTGGATGGTCAGATAAATTAATTCTGCATTGGAAACTTCTTTTTGATAAGCGTTGTGGATGTATTCTCCAATATGCTGGGCGCATTTATAGTGCTGTTTACAGCTGCGAATGATCATCTCTTGAAAATCCGCATCGTATTCGTCTGTTTGCTGAGGTACGGTTTGAAACAACCGCTGAGCGAAGTAGCGCAGATGAACCACAAAGCGGTTGAAATCCAACGACTCCCGGTCAAAAGTTTTCTGGTAGAAGTATTCCACCACTTCCAAGGTATCCTCAATCAGTTTCGTAATGTCATACATGACGCTCATGCTGGTATTCAGCTCGGAGTTGACAATATGCAGGGCAATGAAGGCCGCTTCACTGGGGTTCAAATCCACCTGGATTTCCTTTTGAATGACCCGCAGGCAATGTTGGCCTAAGTGGTACTCGGTTGGATAATAACTCATAATGGCACCCTGAAGAGGATTGCTGAACTCTACCCCTTCCTCTTTGCGCTTGATGGCAAAGCTGATATGGTCCGCCAGGGTAATGAGCAGGGACTCGTTCAGCGGAACAGAAATCTGGCCTTTGATATATTCAATCAAGTCCTGCGTCAGCTTCAGGTGTTCAACCGGGATTTGTTCACACAGTTCCCGTAACTTACGCTGCTCGGCTTTTCCCTCCATATGGTAGGTCTTTTCAAACAGAGCCGGGTCCACCCGCTCGCCGGTCTTTCGCTGAAATCCCAGCCCCTTGCCAGTGACAATCATTTCACTGCCCTTGTCATCCACCACGCAGAGAATGTTGTTGTTGATTACTTTTTTGATGCGCACGTCCTCTGCCCTCCCTAAAAAATAAACCAACCCCGTCCTCTTAATCTGCACAATATGAGCGCAGACAAATCCAGACAGAGTCGGTCAAGCCCAGCGAACTGGTAACATTCCAACAGTCAATTCCTCAAAAAGAATACCTCTTTTGTTCCATAAAGTCAAGCGAAAATTTCATTCCCAGAAAAAATATGCTAATTGCACAGTTTTTTGAATTTGTTTTTGGCGATTTGGCCAGCAATAACAGCATTACAGTCTGCGGCAGCTGCTGCGCTCTACAATATGGTGTGGGATAATAATCTTTGTTGCCAGAAGATTGGGATCTTCCGCATGGTTAATCAGTTGAGCCGCAGCCTCAACCCCCAGCTGAAAAGAATTGATATCCACCGATGTCAGCTGGAACGATGTAAACTGCGCAAATGGTGAATTGTTAAAAGAGATGATAGAAATATCCTCTGGGACGGACAGCCCTATCTGCATACAGGTTCGCTCCAGCAACACAGCCAGGATATCATCGCTGGCAACAACAGCAGTGGGGCGGTCTTTTCGTTCCAGCAATTCACGCAGGACAGGGAAATCGTTTGATAGGATCCCATCCATTTCCACACAATATTCCGGCAAGATTGGCAGCCCATGCTGCAATAGCGACAGCTGATATCCTGATTTCCGGTCTGCGGAGTAAAGAAACATTGTATTGCAGCCCAGATAAGCAATCTTGCGGTGTCCCAGTTGGTAGAGATAGTCGGTAGCCTCGTGTCCGGCCAGCAGATTGTCGTTATCAATACAGACGGTTTGGCCCGCCAACTGATTTGCTTTTCCGATCACCACATAAAGCAAACCAGCCTCACAAAGATACTCCACAATATCGTCTTTTTCTTTGGCATATAAAAGGACAATCCCTTCTAAATGCCCGCTTTGGTTCAGATTTTGCAATGCCCGCAGTATTTCACTCTCATCCTGTCCCGTGATAAGGGCGGCAGCGTACTGACGCTGGTTGCACAGCTGGCTGATGCCGCGAAGCGTCTCCAAATAGAATGGATTTTCATAAGCCATACGGGGGGAGGGGGGCAGAACCATACCGATTTGCCGTGCTCTCTGGTTGGTGTTCCCGCCTGCGGACAGAGCCGGTTCGTAGTTCAGCTGTGCCATCGCCCGGCGTACTTTTTCTTTGGTGTCTCTACTGATAGACGGATGATCATTGCACACGCGGGAAACAGTAGAGGGGGAGACGCCTGCCAGCGCCGCAACATCTTTAACGGTAACTGCCATATCTGCACTCCTTTTCTGCAAAAAAGCAATGCTTATTGCACATATTTTTTCTATTATAGAAGATGTTCTGTAAATTGTCAACCATTCTGTTTGATAGAATGATTCGGTCAGAGAAAACTGTCATAATCACTAAATTGGAATACAGGAAGTTATGCAAAAGATAGAATCCTTGTTTTCTGCAAAAAATTACTTGAAATTTCCGAATTATTTCTGTAATATTATTGCGTAAGATTTCTGCAACTCAATGCAACAAAAGGAAATCAGGAAAGGAGAACAGCATTTATGAGCAAGACTACAAGCAAGCGCCAGCTATCTGTTCTGGCACCCATGAATGGGCAGATCGTCCCGCTGGACCAGGTCCCTGACGAGGTGTTCGCCACGAAAGTATTGGGTGACGGACTAGCCATCATTCCATCAGAGGGGAAAATATTCAGCCCCGTGGACGGCGAAATCTCTACCATTGCGGAAACGAAGCATGCTTACGGTTTCAGCTCCGACAGCGGCCTGGAAATCCTGGTTCATTTCGGCTTGGAAACCGTAGCGCTCCAGGGCGAGGGGTTCACACCCCATGTTGCGGCGGGCGACCGCGTCCGCGCCGGTGATTTGGTGGCAGAGGTGGATATGGAGCTGCTCCGCAGTAAGGGAATCAACCCCATTACCCCTGTTCTGGTCTGTGACGGTGCGGATAACATGCAGATGAATACCATGTCCGGAACGGTCAAGACCGGCGCACCGGTCATTACGCTGACTGGCGAATCGAAAGAATCTGCCCCGGCTCCTGCACCTGCCCCCGTAGAAGAAAAGAAAAAACCAGGCATCAACTTCGACTTTCTGCAAAAGCTGGGCAAGGTCCTGATGACCGTCATCGCTGTTATGCCTGCCGCAGGTCTGATGCTGAGTATCGGCAAGCTGTTTCAGATGGCGGGAGCAGACATAGGGATCGTGATGACCATTGGCAGTACAATGGAAAATATCGGCTGGGCAATCATCAATAACCTGCACATTCTGTTTGCCGCAGCAATCGGCGGTTCCTGGGCGAAAGAACGGGCTGGCGGCGCATTTGCAGCTATTATCTCCTTTATCCTTATTAACTGCATTACTGGTGCGATTTTCGGCGTTACCAGCGGAATGCTCAATGAATCCGGTGCAGTGGTATATTCTCTTTTTGGGCAGGAAATGCTGGTAGAAAATTACTTCACTTCCGTTTTAGGCGCACCCGCGTTGAATATGGGCGTATTTGTAGGCATCATAGCCTGTTTTGTCGGCGGCGTAGTCTACAACAAATACTACAATTTCCGCAAGCTGCCCGACGCTCTGGCGTTCTTTAACGGCAAACGATTTGTTCCTTTAGCGGTTATTGCCTATTCTGTTGTCATCTCGCTGATAATGGCAGTGGTGTGGCCAGTAGTCCAGTCTGGCATCAACGCTTTCGGCATCTGGATTGCGAACTCTTCCGATACATCCCCTGTTTTGGCTCCCTTTATTTACGGCACTCTGGAGCGTCTGCTGCTGCCCTTTGGTCTGCACCATATGCTCACCATCCCCATGAACTATACCTCTTTTGGCGGCACCTATACGATTCAGACCGGCATCAACGCAGGTTCCGCAGTATTCGGACAGGACCCGCTGTGGCTGGCCTGGGTAACGGATCTGATCAATTTCAAGGATGCCGGAGATGTGGCCTCCTATCAGAACCTGATTGACACTGTGATTCCAGCCCGCTTTAAGGTTGGCCAGATGATTGGCGCGACCGGCCTGCTGATGGGCATTACGTTTGCCATGTACCGCCGTGTAGACCCGGACAAGCGGAAAAATTACCGTTCCATGTTTGTTTCCACAGCGCTGGCCGTGTTTCTTACCGGTGTGACAGAGCCGCTGGAATTCATGTTCATGTTCTGCGCTCTGCCCCTGTATGTTGTCTACGCTGTTTTGCAGGGCTGCGCATTTGCAATGGCAGGCATCTTCCATCTGCGGCTGCACTCTTTCGGCAACCTGGAATTTCTGACCCGTGTTCCCATGTCTCTGAAAGCCGGATTAAGCGGTGATATCATCAACTTTATCATCTGCTGCGTGGTGTTCCTGGTGATTGGCTACGTCGCCGCCTACTTTATGATTGGAAAATTTAAGTTTGCAACTCCGGGCCGCCTGGGTAATTATGAAGGTGTTGAAGAGACGGAAGGCTCCGGTTCATCTGGTGGCGGAGCGAAGGGTAACGGACAAGCCGAGCGCATCATTGCCCTGCTGGGCGGACGGGAGAATATTACTCTTGTGGACGCTTGTATGACTCGTCTGCGTGTTACCGTAAAGGACCCGTCCAAGGTTGCTGAACTGCCGGAATGGAAGGCAGAGGGGGCGTTGGGACTGGTCAAGAAGGATAATGGCATTCAGGCGATTTATGGCCCCAAAGCCGATGTGCTGAAATCCGACATCAATGACATTCTCTAATCAAATTATCGGAAAGGGTTGGTGACTGCTGTGAAGCTGCTGACACTCAACACCCATAGTCTTCAGGAGGAAAACTATTCACAGAAGCTGGAATGGTTTGTGGAAGGCATTTTAAGGGAACGGCCTGATCTGCTGGCTATGCAGGAGGTCAACCAAACCATGACTGCCCCGCTGCTGGATGCGGTGGGGCTGGAGGGATACCTGCCGTCACAGAGCCGTATCCAGGTTCTTCAGGACAACCACGCTGCACAGGCAGCAAAACGCCTGCGCTCCGCTGGTATGCCGTGCAGCTGGACCTGGCTGCCAATGAAATGCGGGTATGGCAAATATGATGAAGGGCTTGCGCTCTTCAGCTTTGGCAAGCCAATTGCGGAGACGGACGCTTTCTATGTCAGCGGATGCTCCGACTATAAGAACTGGCAGACTCGAATGCTGCTGGGGGTTCGTTTGGAAGGCTGCGGAGAGTGGTTTTATACCGTTCATATGGGCTGGTGGGGAGATAACGAAGAGCCATTCTATGAGCAATGGAAATCTCTGGAGCGGCAGATTGCTCCCCGAAAAATGGCTGGTCCTGTGTGGCTGCTGGGTGACTTTAACGCTCCGGCGGATGTGCAGGGGGAAAGCTATGACTGTATTCGCTGTTCGGACTGGCAGGATACCTATTTGCTGGCAGCGGAAAAAGACGATGGCAAGACAGTGGTAGGTGCAATTGACGGCTGGAAAAATAAACGCAGGGGCAGAGCCGGTATACGGATTGATTATATCTGGAGCAGTCAATCCAGACCGATCTCCTGCTCCCGCACGATTTTTAACGGCAGAGAGACTCCCATCGTATCCGATCATTTCGGACTTCTGGTAGAAACGGACGCAGAAGGAGGAGCTGAGAGCTTATGAAAAGAACGACTGGAATTTTGCTGTCCGTTTCCAGCCTCCCATCGAAATATGGAATTGGCTGCTTTTCCAAGAGCGCCTACCACTTTGTGGACTGGCTGCGGGATGCGGGACAAACTTATTGGCAGATATTGCCGCTGTGTCCCACCAGCTATGGCGATTCTCCTTACCAGTCTTTTTCCACCTTCGCGGGCAATCCTTATTTTATAAGTCTGGAAAAGTTGATTCAGGAGGGTGTTCTTTTGGAGGCGGAGTGCAGCAGCGTGGACTTCGGGGAAGACCCTGGCAGAGTGGATTATACAAAGCTGTATCATCACCGTCTCCCCCTGCTTCACAAAGCCTACGAACGCAGTGATATCAACCGTCAGGCGGATTATCGGGCCTTTGAGGAGACGAATCGCTGGTGGCTGTCGGATTATGCGCTGTTTATGGCGGTCAAGGACAGTCTGGACGGCAAGCCGTGGACCGAATGGCCGGAGGATATCCGCCTGCGGCGGCAGGAGGCTCTTGACCGCTGCCGCAGGGAACTGTATTTTGATATTGAGTTTCATCAATATCTGCAATTCAAATTTTTCCAGCAGTGGAAAGCGCTGAAAAGCTATGCCAACCGGCAGGGAATACAGATTATTGGGGATATCCCTATCTATGTGGCGATGGACAGTGCTGACACTTGGGCGAATCCAGATCTGTTCCAGCTGAACAGAGAAAACCGGCCTGTCGCGGTGGCTGGATGTCCGCCGGACGGTTTCTCCGCCGCCGGTCAGCTGTGGGGAAACCCGCTGTATCGCTGGGAGTATCATCAAAAAACCTGCTATGCCTGGTGGATGTCCCGTCTGCGGTGCTGCTTTGAAATGTACGATGTGACCCGCATTGACCATTTTCGCGGATTTGACGAATACTATGCTATTCCTTACGGAGAATCCACAGCCGTTCATGGACATTGGGAAAAGGGTGTGGGAATCGACCTGTTCCGTCAGGCAGAGCGCACATTAGGTTGGCATGAGGTCATTGCGGAGGATCTGGGATATGTTACGGACTCCGTGCGGCAGCTGGTACAGGATAGCGGCTTTCCCGGTATGAAGGTGTTGGAATTTGCCTTTGATGCCAGGGACACCGGATCTGCCAGTGACTACCTGCCCCATAATTATCCTGAAAACTGCGTCGCCTATACCGGTACCCATGATAATGAAACACTGACCGGGTGGCTGGACAGCATCACGCCGAAGGAACGGCAGGCGGTACGGGACTATCTCTGTGACGCCTTTACGCCTCAAGAGAAGCTTTGTTCTCCGCTGATTGCCCTCATTATGCGCAGCCGTGCGAAAACCTGCATCATCCCTATGCAGGATTATCTCGGCTTGGACAACCGGGCCAGAATAAACACACCGTCTACAGTCGGTACAAACTGGCAGTGGAGACTAAAAAAATCAGATTTGACACCTCAATTACAGCAGCATATCCGGCAAACTGCTATGCGTTATGGCCGGGAGGCCAATAAGACGACGGAGGATTGACCAAAATGGAAACATTAAAACAGTTGATTATGGAAAGATATAAGAAGGGATGCAGTCAGTGTTCCAACGAGGAACTGTATCGCGCACTGCTCCTTTATGTCAAGCAGCAGCTTGAAAACAAGGGCTATCACGACGGCCAGAAAAAGCTGTACTATATCTCGGCGGAATTTTTGACCGGGAAACTGCTGTCCAACAACCTGATCAATCTCGGTATTTATGACCAGGTATCTGGTTTTCTGTTGGAAAACGGAAAGTCTCTGGCAGAGATCGAGGAGATGGAGCCAGAGCCCTCTTTGGGCAATGGCGGTCTGGGACGGCTGGCAGCCTGCTTTTTGGATTCCATCGCGACAATGGGACTGCCCGGCGAGGGAATTGGCCTGAATTATCACCTGGGCCTTTTTCAGCAGACCTTCCAAGACCGTTTGCAGCGGGAAACACCAAATCCGTGGATACCCCGCTCATGCTGGTTGGAGGACCCTTGCTGGCTGATACCTGCTCAGGTTTCTTATATGGTGCCGTACCGGGGATTTTCTCTGAAATCCACCATGTACGACATGGATGTTTCCGGCTATAAAAACAAGTCCATCCGCCTGCACCTGTTTGATATCGACATTGTGGATGAATCCATTGTCGGAGATGGGATTTCCTTTGATAAGAGGGATATTCTTCACAATCTGACCCTGTTTCTGTACCCGGATGACAGTGATGACGCCGGAAGAAAACTGCGTATCTATCAGCAGTATTTTATGGTCAGCAGCGCGGCGCAGTATATTCTGGATGAAGCGGTAAAACGGGGCTGCACGTTCTATGATTTGCCCGATTACGCAGTCATTCAGATTAATGACACCCACCCCAGCATGATTATCCCAGAACTGATCCGCCTGTTGGAACAGCGTGGCCTTTCCTTTGAAGATGCCTGTTCTGTTGTGTCCAAAGTCTGTGCGTATACCAACCACACGATTCTGGCAGAGGCGCTGGAGAAATGGCCGGTCAGTTATCTGGAGGATGTTGTGCCGCACTTGGTACCCATTATCCGCAAACTTGATCAAAGGATGAAAGAAAAATATCCGCAGGAGTCAGTGGCGATTATTGACACCAACAATCTGGTACATATGGCTCATATGGATATTCACTACGGCTTCTCCATTAACGGTGTGGCTGCGCTTCATACGGACATTCTTAAGTCCAGTGAACTGAAAGCATTTTATGAAATTTACCCGGAAAAATTCAATAACAAGACGAATGGCATCACCTTCCGGCGCTGGCTATTGTACTGCAACCGCGACCTGAGCCGCTGGATCAAAGGCCGTATCGGAGGCGGCTTCCAGAAGGACGGGCAGCTGCTGGAAAAGCTGCTGCCGCTGCGGGAGGACCGGGCTGCGCTGGAGGAGCTGCTGGAAATCAAAGCCCACGCAAAACGGACTTGCAGAGACTTTATCTACAGAAATACCGGCATTGAAGTAGATGAAAACAGTGTTTTTGACATCCAGAGCAAGCGCCTGCATGAGTACAAACGCCAGCAGCTGAACGCGCTTTACATCATTGGGAAATATTTGGAGATCAAGGCGGGGCATTGTCCAGAGCAGCCCGTGACCTTTATCTTCGGGGCGAAAGCGGCACCTGCCTATACAATTGCGAAAGATATTATTCACCTGCTGCTGTGCCTCCAGGAACTGATTCGGAACGATTCTGAGGTGTCGCCGTATATCAAGCTGGTTATGATCGAAAATTACAACGTAACAGCAGCGGAAAAACTAATCCCGGCCTGCGATCTCTCCGAACAGATTTCACTGGCGTCGAAAGAAGCCAGCGGTACCGGAAATATGAAATTCATGCTCAATGGCGCGGTCACACTGGGAACAATGGACGGCGCGAATGTGGAAATCAGCCAGTTAGTAGGACCAGACAATATTTATATTTTTGGTCAGTCCAGCGGGGAGATCATTCAGCATTACGAAAAAGCGGACTACCATCCCCGTGCGATTTATGACAGCGATGAGCAGGTACGGCGCTGTGTGGACTTTATTACGGGACCAGAACTTCTGGCGGTCGGGCATGAAGAGAATCTGCGGCGGCTGCATCAGGAACTTGTGGGCCGGGATTGGTTCATGACGCTCTTGGACTTCCAGGATTATGCCAAAACAAAGGATCAGGCGCTGTCCGATTATAACGATCGGTTCTGCTGGGCACAAAAAATGCTGGTCAATATTGCAAAGTCCGGCTATTTCTCCTCTGACCGGACAATTGCAGAGTATAATAAGGATATTTGGCATCTAAACGATTGATGAAGCACACAACACAATAATAGTCGGCAAACGGCAGGGAGTATAAAAGGGTGATCGGAGAACATACACCGATCACAACCAGTTTATCAATAACCGCAGCTAGTGTTTTATCCAAGCATTTTTCAAAGAATGGGGATAAAGTCTGGTGAGCTTGATTCTGACATCTTGAGTACTAAACTGTCAGTTGACATTGGAACTATAAGCAAGAGCGCATCGCATATAGATGCTCTCTTGCTTTTTAGTTTATGTCTATAAATCAAAGATAATTTCAAAATCCCCCTTGACAAAATGCTTTTCCAGAAACCGCTGCTGAAGAATTTGAAATCAGCAAAAAAATCTACGCCCAGCTTACCGGGCGCAGTCAGTCAAAAAAGCGTGATATTATCATGTACCGGATTATCCAGTCCTTTAAGCCGGGAGAAATCACACCGGAGGAAGCGAACAAGATCGGTTATGAACTGGCGATGAAGTTTACCGGAGGGAAACATCAATTTGTTGTCGCAACTCATGTTGATAAAGCGCATATTCATAACCACATAGAATTTAACAGCACAAATTTAGACTGTGATGGTAAATTTGTGAACATGAAGGATTCCGCTATGGTTCTGCGTCGGCTCAATGATGAACTTTGCAGAGCGCATGGCCTGTCTGTGATTGAGAATCCGCAGAAGCAGGCAAAGGAGCCTGGAGAAGCAACTGCGGTCAAGTATGGCACCAGCTTTAAGGAGCAGCTGCGCCAGACCATAGACAGGGTGCTTGCCGAGTGCCGGGACTATGAAGAATTTCTGGCAAAGATGCGGGCCGAAGGCTATGAGATTAAAGAGAGCAAGAACCTGTCCTTCCGCGCACCCGGACAGGTACGCTTTACCCGTTCTTTCCGGCTGGGGGACAACTATACCAGAGAAGCCTTGCAGCAGCGTTTCACGCTCCGGCGCGGGCGGTCTGCGGCGGCAAAAGCACCCGGTCAGCGGACTGGCCGCAAGGTCAATATGCTCATTGACATTCAGGCGAAACTTGCCGCCGGGAAGGGGGCAGGGTACGAACGCTGGGCAAAGATTTTCAATTTGAAAGAAGCCGCCAAGACCTTGAACT
>CAMWQV010000016.1 GCA_947176425.1 uncultured Clostridia bacterium | reverse complement strand
CTGCAAGATGCCGGACAGCATTTTTACGGTAGTACTTTTCCCCGCGCCGTTGGGACCTATGTACCCCACGATATCCCCTTTCTCAATGGAAAAAGAAATGCCGTCCACCGCCCGCACGGTCTCCGACTTCTGCACAAACAGGTTCTTGATTGCGCCCCGCAGGCCGCTTTCTTTTTTGATTTTCTTGTATTCTTTCACTAAATGGCTGACTTCGATGATGTTCATAGACACCTCCTGTCATAATCATGTTATCCCAGATGTTTCATATACACGTCTAACTGGTTTTTCGCCTTACAGCCTCTTGCCCTGACATACCCCAGCTTTTCGTAAAAATCCGGGGCGGTATCTGTTGTCAAAATGCCTGTATAAATTTCATGTTTGAGAAACCAGTTTTCCGCAAGATGCAGCAGCGCGGTGCCGCAGCCCTTGTTCCGGAACGCCTCAGCAATCCAAAACTCCCGAATAAAACCGCAGGTCTCCTCAAAAAAACCGCCGGAAAACTGTATGGGCTTCATTTGAATAAATCCGACCGTTTCCCCGTCCGCCGCTGTCCGGACAATGGCGGCGTTATTGCCCTCATCGTTCATTTCACGGAACAGGCCGTCCCAGTCTCTGACATGGATGCCCAGTTCGCTGAAATACTTCTTGAATGCCGTCTGAAACCGTGCGTCTGTAAAATCATAAATAATTGTGTCGCTGTACATATTTGCATCCTCCAAATTTTTTCGGAGGGTCAAATATCGCGGGCCCTCCATACACGATTATTTTTCATAATTTTATCACTCCTTCCTGAGAATTTTCTGCTGTATATCAGTTTTCCGCATTGTCAGTGCCGTTGACGCACATGCACTGGACCGCCGGATTATCCGTCAATTCAACAGATGTTTCCGGCTGTGCGATACCCAGACTGTCCAGCAGGCGGCGCAGATCATCCAGCACTTCGCCAGCCGTTCCCGCGGAAAATTGATATTCTTTATAGGGAAACGCGGCAGGAACGATTTCTGTATGTATCCCCATTTCCTTGAGAACATCCGGTAACTCTGTCTGCGTTTCCAGCGCGTTCAGCACGCTCGTAAACTGAAAATAACCATAGACCGGCACTTCCATCATCCGGTCCGTTCCCCATAACTGCGCAAAATACGCTTCATAAGACATACCGGCAGGCACGGGATTTTCTATGTTTCCCAGCAGTTCACACAGCATATTTTGCAGGCGTTCTAATTCCCGTTTATACCCCGCGTATCTCCAAAGACTTACCGCAAATCTGTTGACTAAAAACTCCTGCCGCACACCAACAATTTCTGATTGATAGCTGTTACAGAGACAGTGGCCGTATTCATGGGCGATATTGTACCAGTGAAAATAAAAATCAAATTTGGACTGCGTATTTTCCGCACCGAATATTTGGGTAAAAATTGCCTGCTGTTCCTGTGTTCCTGTTTCAAAACATCCGGTTTTTACTGTGTAAGTCATAGAATGTCCTCTCTAAAGTACAGTCAAATAAACTGTTTGATGTGATTAACTGTCAGTTCAACCATGCTGTCCACAAAGGACAAAAACTCATCTCGCGAAATGGTCAAAAACTCCCCGTCATATCTGTCGGGAAGATACCCCATGACCCCGATTTTCCGGACGATACAGCCATGGGGCAGGTAATCGATATAATCCGGAAACTCCTTCAGGGGCAGTATCTCCGTAAAATAGCCGGAATCCGGGTGGCTGTCCAGATATTCTGCCTCCAAGCCGTATATCTCGCGAAAAATCCCGTCTTTCGTGACCAGATTTTTTATAGAGGCCCAGCTTTCCGCCATTCCGCTGCTCCGCTGCCGCAAACTGTCGTTTGTCTGAATCCTGCGCCACGCCGCCCTGACCCGTTCTTTATCATAAGTAAATGCCTGATACCCTGCGTCCGTGATAAGATGTGCGTAATATCCCAGCAGGAACGAACGCTGTTCCGCTGTCTTGATGGTTTCCCGGCGTCTCAGAAAATACTCCTCAAGGAATGCGCCGCAGTCGGACATAGCCTTTTTTTCGCCCTGCATCCAATGCGTGACCGCCCGCGGAGGTGTGTACGCGGTCCAATCCTCGTTTTCCACGTTGCAGTCCGGCGCGATGCTTCCGACACAGAAACCGCGCCTGTCCAAATTGGGAAACCGCCGCAAAACGCCGTCCGCGATCATTAAATGTGTGACCCACGTGGGCATATTGGGTTCCTCCTGTCACAAAATAAATTTTCAGCTTCCCGCGCTCTCATAGTTCCCCATACCGACCCGGAAGAAAGCGCAGCTTGCAGAAAACATCAGCAGTCCGACTGCCAGCGTAATCACCGCCATCGGCACCGGAATCACAGAATCCGCCAGCCCCAGCATATCTTTGACGGGCCAGAAGGTAATCCAAGCCAGAGGCAGGAGGAAAGTAAACAGAATCTGCGCCCATTTGGGATAGATGGTGATGGGGTACATGGACACGCGCTCGAACAGCTCGCCGACCATATCGGTAAAATTAGCGGTGCTTTTGGTCCAGAAGGACATGGTCCCGCAGAACATCCATACCGCGCCGCGAATCAAGGTCCCGCCTGCCAGCGTACACAGAATCAGCAGAATATTCGTTAGATTGACCGTCAGCCGCACTTTCATACAGCCATAGACGAACACCATCAAACCGGGGATCATATCCGTAAACCCAATCAAATTAAAATCCTGGAACAGGAACTGAAAAATCAGATTCATGGGCCGCAGCAGGTACCGGTCAAATTCTCCTTCTATGACCATATAGCTCATATACCAGGTCTGGATAAAAAACACCACAGCCAGGCCGTGGCTCAGCACAGACATACCATATAAAAACGCCAGACTTTCGTAACCCCAGCCGCCGATGGTGCCGAACTGGTCCACGACAAATTTGATGGTCGCGAAGCCAATCACCCACTGGATGGAGTTGGCCAGCACATGGCCGATGAGCATAAACGGATATTCCAGCTCGGATTGAATCGAGAGCTTGGTAAACATCACCGCGACAGAGGCGTAATACCGTAAAGTTTTCATTTCCGTCAGCCTCCCTGAATCAGAATTGCGGCGGCCATTTTCTTTTGCAGGACATCGAACAGCAGCCACAGCGCGGCGCACCAGAACAGCTGCAAGACTGTTCGGAACAGGATATCATTCATATTGTACTGTCCGATATAGATCCCCAAGGGAAGCTGATAGATGTGCATAAAGGGCAGCAGTTCCAGGAACTTCTGGAAACCGGCGGGGAAAAACCAGAGCGGAATCATACTGCCGGACAGCAGCTTCATAATAAAACCCTTCGCATTTGCCAGCGGGCCGATCCGGTAGATTTTGAAAGCGCAAATTCCCAGCAGTGCCGCCAGAATCCAGTTAATAAAATAGCCGATGCCGAAGCTGAACAGGAACAGAAGAAAATGGAGCAGCGACGCCGGGGCCGGAAAACCGAACAGGACCGTGCCCACGAGAAGCAGAGGGATGGCTTTCTGGAAAAAAGCGACAGCGCAGTCGCCCAAATCCTCCGCCAGATAGATGCCGTAAATGCTGATTGGTTTGAGCAGGTCCAGGGCCACACTGCCGGACCGGACACTGTTGGCAATACGGTTCTGAACGCCCATCGTCAGCAGGTTCCCCATGATAACGGAAATAATGGTATACGTAATCATATCCCCCTGACTCACGCCGGAAACCGTATCCGTTCCGCCGTAGGCCGCGACCCAAAAGCAGGACAGCGCGTACATAATCAGGCATTGAATCAGAATTGTGGATATAACGTTGAACCGGTAGGCCAGAGCGGTCTGTATCCTGATTTTGGAGACAAACAAATAGGTTTTCATGATATAATTACACCACACTTTCTATAATAGAACAAAATGTCGTGTAACAGTATAGCATGCCCGGATTTATAATGCAAGGAAAAAAACAGAAAATTCTCCGTTTGGTTGATATCTGTTTTTGATATCTTGAAACGATTTATTTTGTGAATATTAAAAAATTCTATTTAAGATTTTTCCGGCGGAAAAGCAGCAGTCCCGCGGCGCTGGTGCAGGCGATGACCGCCAGACTCAGCAGGGGCATCCGCGGAAAATACGGCGTTTCATAACAGGAAATCCGCATACATTGACCGGTGGGCAGCAGGTCCAGAATAAATTCGCACACCGCCCGCGCCGCTGGCTGGAGGTAGTACCGGTTCGGAATCATTTCCCCGGTCGTCTGCCCGGTCTCGTCGTAGGCTTCGATAAACTCCGGCAGGCAGAGACGGTCCGACAGATAGACTGTCAGAAACATGGTGAAAATCAGCAGGAGCAGGGAGGCCAGGGCAGTATTGGTCTTGTCGCAGAGCAGCGCGGACAGCATGTTCACGACTGACGCATACGCCGCAAACGCCAGCAGTCCCGCGCCCGCCAGCAGCAGAAAACGTCCGGCAGGAATCCGGAAACCTCCTACAGCGGGGACCGCCGTCAGCGTCAAAAACAGGTACAGGACCGCCAGAAACACTGCCGCAAACATACAGGTCAGCAGATTGGCAAAATAGATATCCGACCGGGTACAGCCCACGGACAATTTACTGCGCAGAGTCCCGCAGCTGAACTCCGTGCCAAGATAAACACTCAGCAGGGGCGTCAGGATAAACGCGGATAACGGAACCGTACCGCCGGTGCAGAACGCGAATAAAAGCGGTTCCTCCATGCCGAACAGCATCAATTCCCCGTTCAAATACCGGAACCAGCAGATGCCGCTTATGAACAGCGCGTATGCCGCCATGGCTGCCGCCGCGATATAAAAAGCCCTGGTTTTCCGGAGCCGGAAGAGATTCGCCGATAACACGTTGCGCATAAAATACGCCTCCAATTTTATTTGATATCTTTTTTGCGGAACAGAAAAAGACCGATACCGGAGGACAGCAGCAGGACCGACACAGAGGCCAAAGGCAAATCCCGCAGGGGTTCCGCGGGCATGACCGCCAGCCGGACCGCCTGGGGACCCGGCAGCCGGAATAAGAACTGATAAATCAGCCGTTTTATTCCCTGTACATAGCCGGGATTGGGCGCGGCTTCCCGGAGAAGGATCTGTCCGTCCTGAATATATTCCTGTGCGGGAATGATTTCCGGTTCCGACAGACGGCTGTAGAGAAATATCCCTAAAAACAGAAGGAAGTAAGCAAGGGAAATAGAAATAACGGCTGTAGCGGCTCTGTTTTGATTCAGCATAGAGAGCATGGTAAATACAGAGGACAGGGCGGCGGTCATCAGAAACGCGTACAGAGTACAGCGCAGGACAATAGAAAGTCCGGTCTCAAAAAAACCCAGAAGCGGTATGCCAAACGCTAAAAACGGGACAATGTAGCCGATACACAGGAAAACGCCCGCCGCGGCGCAGAGAATGAGATTGCACAGATATACAGCGGTCCGCGTATGGCCCGCCGCGATTTTGTTGCGGATTGTGCCGCTGCTGTACTCCGCGCCCACGAACAGGCTGCAAAAGCCGGAAAGAACGATTCCCGCCAGCAGCGCGAAGATCATGTACCGCATATCCAGACTGACAGCATTGCCGGAGGACTGTTCCGCCCAGCGGCTGAGAGCGGCTTCCAGAACGCCCACGCCGGACATGACCGCCATCGCAATCCAAAAACTGAGGCTTTTCCGGAGCCGGACAAAGCCTGCGGATAATAAATTGCACATTTGATCTTCTCCTACTTGATATCTTTTCTCCGGAAATACGCGATACCGCCCAGAGAAGCAGCGGCGGCAGTCAGGACGGAATACAGGGACATCAGGAGCGGCTTGGCGGACATCACGACATATTGGGTAGCCTGACCGGTGGGCAGGAAATCAAAAAAGAACTGATAAACTTCCCGTTTTGTCCCCTGAAGATATTTTGGGTTCGGCGCCATATGGGACACAAGCTCTCCGTTGACCATCTCAATAACCGTGTGTTCTTCCGGCGCGTCCAGCATAGCGGCAACATAGGTGCTGGCGCACAGCAGGAAGAAAAACAGCAGAATACAGACAATCGCGCTGGTGGTTTTATGGCTGGAACTCATAGAAATCAGGGTATAGAGGGCGCAGAACGCGGCGGAAGTCGCCAGCGTACCCAGAAACGTGGTCAAAATAATGTCGGTTTTCAGGGTCAGAAACCCGAAAAACGGGATTCCCGCTGCCAGCGCGGTCACGATATAAGCGGCGGTGAACAGCAGGCAGGCAATCAGGACAGTAAGAAAATTTGCGAAATAGATTGCTGTGCGGCTGTGACCGGCAGCGAGTTTGTTTCGTATGGTGTTGTCGTGGTACTCGGTCCCCAGGAACACGGACGTAAAGACCGCAGTAATCAGCCCCGCCGCCATAATATACGTGAAAAGAATCTCGTCCGTTGTAATTTCATATCCGACCTGTGTATCTTTATAGGACGTATAGACCCGAAACAGCGCGAAGGCGATTTCAAGCAGAACGCTCCCCCAAAAGAGATGGGTTTTTCTTAACCGAAGCAGGTTCGCCTCCAGCAATTTACGCATGTTCGCCGCCTCCCACCAGATTGACAAAATAACTCTCCAGGCTTTCGTCCCGCTCCTGCATGGACCGCACTTCACACTGTTCTTTCGCCAGCGCGAGGGTCAGCTGTGAGACGTTCAGCTGGGCGAACACGTCCGCTTCCTGTTCGGAGCAGATTTTATATTCAATGCCCATGCCGTCCAACACACGGGCCAGCGCGCCGGTGTCAGATACTGTTATGTGTACGCATTTCCGGCAGGCGGCTTCCAGTTCCTGCGCGCTCATCTCTTTCACGATGCGCCCGCTGTCAATAAAACCGTAGTGCGTAGCCAGTTTTGCCAGTTCGTCCAAAATATGGCTGGAAATCAGGACCGTGATTTGACGTTCCCGGTTCAGCCGGAGAATCAGTTCCCGTATCTCGATAATTCCCTGGGGGTCCAGACCGTTGACAGGCTCGTCCAGCACCAGCAGATCCGGGTCACCCGCCAGCGCGACGGCGATGCCCAGACGCTGTTTCATGCCCAGGGAGAAATGCCGGGCTTTTTTCTTTCCCGTATCCTCCAGTCCCACCAGCCGGAGCAGTTCCGGGATGCCCTCAAAAGACGGCTGTCCCAAAATCAGATACTGCTCTTTCAAATTATCCTCGGCGGTCAGGTCCAGGTAAATCGACGGCGTTTCCACTACCGCCCCCATACGCCGCCGTGCTTTGGCAATATTTTTATCCGCGGCGGACGTGCCATAGAGCGTGTAGGTTCCGGCGGTAGGGCATTGCAGGCCGCAGATGAGCCGGATGAGGGTCGTTTTGCCCGCGCCGTTCCGGCCCACGAAACCGTAAACCGCGCCTTTTGGGACGTGCATCGACAGGCCGTCCAGCGCTTTGAAACGGCCATACTGTTTACTGAGTTTTTCAGTTGTCAGAACATATTCCATATAAAATATCTGCCTCCGTTGGTTTGATGGGAGCAGTATAACGGCAAAGGGTAAAGAAAGCGGTAAAGAAAACCGTAAAGAAACCGTATAGATTTAATTCCCCGCGGGGTCCGACAGCCGGAACCCTATCCCCCATACGGATTCAATATAATCCTGTCCTCCGGCGTCCCGCAGCTTCCGGCGCAGATTGCTCACATGCATTTTCAGCGATGATTCCGTACAGTCCGGCGTATCCCCGCTGATGCGGTCCAGCAGCACGGATTTCGCGATAACCTGTCCCGGATTGCGCAGGAGCAGTTTTAAAATTGCGTACTCCGTGCGGGTCAGGCGCACTTCCCGGCCATTGGCGGACGTTTCCCGTGCGGCGGGGTCCAGACGCAGGCCGCCGTATGTCAGCACCGGATTCGGCGGCTGTGCGGAACGGCGCAGATGTACGGTAATCCGTGCCAGCAGTTCCCGGATGTCAAACGGTTTTGTCACGTAGTCCGCCGCGCCCCCCAGAAGCAGCCCGACTTTATGATCGATATCCGCCCTCGCGCTGACAACGATTACCGGAATATCTTTCAGTTCAGGCAGGAGTTTTTCGCCCGGCAGTCCGGGAAGCATCAAGTCCAGCAGAACCAGGTCCGGACGCTCCGCTGTCAACGCCAGCCGTCCCTCTGTGCCGGAGTACGCCCGCGAAACCCGATAGCCCTCCTGTTTCAGAACTTCCTCCAGCATGTCCCCAATCGGTACGTCGTCGTCTATTACTAATATGTGTTTCATCTCTGCAAACCCCCTTCCTGTGACAGTATCTGCATTATACCGCCCAATGTGTACAGATACAAGGTTGATTTTGTGCGAAACATATAGTATAATACAATTTAAGAAAAGCTTAATATATAGGAGGAAACAGATGGAAGTTGCAAACAATAAAGAGGGCAAGCCTCTGGAATATTATTTAGCACGGTATCAGAGCGGTGACCCGGAAGAAATGGCGGCGCGCTGCGCACTGCCCTGGGACGGTCACGCATTTACCATGTGCCTGCTGGGGCAGCAATATACAGTCAGCCACCCGGACATGACGCTGGATGTACCTGCAACAAATGCGGAACGCATCTTGTTTCTGCGGTACCTGCTGGACGGATGTGCGGTGGCGTCGTCGGGAAAATTCTTGGCGTATCAGGAATTTCCTTGGGGGGAGGTCTATTTGCAGCAGTTTACCGGACGGTGTATTAAACGGTATGCGTTCAGCTACGGCGCAAAACCGGAACTGCTGGACCGGATTATGGAAAACCTGCCCGCGAAACGGGTCTCCCGCAGCGACTGCGGCTGGGAGGTGGAACTGATGCCGGGACTGTATATACAGTTTCTGCTGTGGCAGGGTGACGACGAGTTTCCGCCGAATGCGCAGATTTTGTTTTCGGATAATTTTCAGTATGCGTTCACCGCGGAAGACCTGGCCAATATCGGCGATATCGTAATGAACCGTATGAAACAGATTGGGGCTTTGCTGTAACCCTCTTCCAAAACGGTATGATGACAGTCAGCAAAAAACGCACAGCCGGAGCATTCAGTTACTCCGGCTGTCAGTTCAATGGATAAGGATTGATAAAATTCTCTGGAAGGTTACTTTCTTTCCGAAGAATTTTTACTTCTTAATATTATTTCTTCTACACAGGAAAAAAACATGTACGTAACCGGCAGCGGCAGCGAAGAATACTGGATGAACCGGCTTGCAGACGCCATGGTCCCCTATTTGCGAAGCTGCGGCATACGATACACCCGCAACACGCCGGAGATGACCGCCGGAAGTTCGATCCGTCAGGCAAATTCCGGCTGGTATGATTTTTATCTTGCGCTGCATTCCAACGCCGCCGCGCCGGAGAATTACGGAAATGTCCGCGGTATCATCGCGTTTTATTATCCCACCAGCACCCAAGGACAGCGTGCCGCGCAGATATTTGTGAATAATCTCCGTGCAATCTATCCGCTGCCCGATCAAGTCGTTACCCGCAGTACCACCAGTTTGGGGGAGGTACGGGATTCCAAATTCCCGGCGGTCCTGCTGGAGCTTGGGTATCATGACAATATGGAGGACGCGCTCTGGATTGAGACGCATCTCGTAGAGATCGCACGGAATCTCGTACTTAGCTTAACGGACTTTTTTGACATTCCCTTTATCTGGCCCAGCGACCCCTGGACAGGTACCGTACAGGTCAGCGGTACCCTGAATCTGCGGAGCCGTCCGAACACGAACGCGGCAGTCATCGCCAATATTCCCAACGGCGCGCAGGTACGGATTTTCGGGCAGTATGAAAACTGGTATGTGGTCCAGTACGGCGATTATGTGGGGTATGCGTCCGCAGATTATATAGGTTAATCGTGTTTTGTGTGATTTTCGATAAAAATATACAGGAGACGGAGAGTTAAAATTCTCCGTCTCCTGTGTATTTTTAAATCTGGTTCAAATGCCGCAGCAGGACTGAGGCGATATTCTCGCAGGACGCCTGAATCTGTACCGCGCCGATATTCTGCGCGACCATCGGCATCCCGTAGACCACGCAGGATTCCTTGTCCTGCCCGATGGTGTACGCGCCGTTTTTACGCATTTGCAGCAGGCCGTCGGCGCCGTCGCGGCCCATACCGGTCATAATAATGCCAACCATTTTGCACCGGACCTGTTCCGCCATGGAGAAGAACAGCGCGTCAACTGACGGACGGTGTCCGCTGACCTTCTGTCCATTCATACAGGACACCGTGTAGCGGGTTCCGCTGCGGACGATGCGCATTTGGAAATCCGCCGGGGCCAGCAGCGCCAGACCGCGCCGCACTTCATCGCCGTGCTTGGCCTCGCGCACCTCCATCTGACACAGGCGGTTCAGACGTTCCGCGTACATCTGCGTAAATCCTGTGGGCATATGCTGAACGATGAGCATTCCCGGGATATCCGCCGGAAGACGTTTTAATACTTCCAGCGTAGCTTCCGTGCCGCCCGTGGACGCGCCCAGTCCAATAATAATCTGTTCTTTCGGATGCGCCGCTCCCAGCAGCGGAGCGTTCAGGGAACCGCCCGGCTGTGTCAGCGCCGCGGGTGTACTGCGGATTTTCGCACCGGCGGCGGAGATGACTTTTAAAGTCAGGCTTTTAATAAACTCTTCATTTTTCCCCGGCTCCGGCTTGCGCACGAAGTCCACCGCGCCGGCGGACAGGGCGTCAAACACCCGCAGGTTCAGCGCGGAGACCAGAATCACCGGCATCTGATATTTCGGCAGCAGTCTTTTCAAAAACTCAATGCCGCTCATACCCGGCATTTCAACGTCGCAGGTAATAACATCCGGCCGCATCTGCCCGATTTTCGACATCGCGTCCTGCGCGTTGAACGCAGTACCCGCGATCTCGATTCTTGGACTGCGGGACAGTCCGTCCGTAATGAGTTTTCTTGCCAGCAGGGAGTCGTCTATTACCATGACGCGGATTTTTTTATTAGCAGGCCACATTTAAGCCGCCCTCCTTATCGATAATCAAAAATTTCCACACTCTCTATTTTCTCTTCTGGAACGTGGAGGGGGCCACTGTTGCATAGGGGTTGTTTTTGCCCAGATTTTCCGAATGGCTGATCATCAGGTATCCCCCCGGGACGGTGGCGTCATAGAACCGGCGCACCAAAGCGTCTTTGGTAGGCTGGTCGAAATAAATCATCACATTCCGGCAGAAAATAACGTCAAACTTCAGACGGAATTTAATCGGGTCCATTAAATTAAAAGTCTGAAAAATCACATTATTTTTAATCTCCGGAGCCACGGTATACTGGCTGCTCCCCGGTACGGGGGTAAAATACCGCTTGCGCCAATGATTGGGGATGGTATCCGGCAGCTCATAGACGCCTCTTTTCGCGGTAGCCAGCGCTTTCTGTGAAATATCCGTAGCCAGCACGCGGGTGTCCCACTGGGCGGCCTGCGCACCAAGAAATTCTTTGATATAAATAGAGATATTATACGGCTCCTCGCCGCTGGAACATCCTGCGCTCCAAATTGCCATCACACGGTCCCGCTGGTGGCGGCGAACCAATTCAGGCAGGACGGTTTTGGCAAAAAAGTCGAAGTGTTCCGTTTCCCGCATAAAGAACGTATAGTTTGTGGTCAGGCGATTGAGCACCGCCTCCATATCTGCGGGATTTTTGTCCTTCAGCAGTTCCTTGATAAAGGGGGTGAAATCGTTGTACCCCTTTTGCATGACCAAAGAGGACAGACGGCTGGTAACAAGCTGCCGTTTCTGCTTCAGGTTGATGCCGTATTGCTGATGAATGAATTTTGTCAGTTTGTTAAAATCATCATCGCTGATAGAAGTCAAAGGCACAATGAATTCATTCCTTTCATCTCAGGTTCAGGTTCTCAGCCATGCAGAAGCAGGTCGCAGTCCAGAATCAGCATCGTGCCGCCGCCGGGAAGGGAACACATCCCGGAAACCAGTTTCTGCGTACTCTGCTGGGTCGGAACGGGCAGGATTGAACCCTTGGGAATATCCACCATTTTTTCCACTCCGTCCACCAGAATGCTGATGACCTCGTTTTCCACATTCACGACCATAATGCAGCAGTCCTCCTGCGGCATTTTGCCCAGACGCAGGCGCAGGTCGATTACGGGGATGATCTGGCCGCGCAGATTGATTACGCCGCGCACGTAGCCCGGAACGCAGGGAAGCGGGGTGATGGTGTGGTCGGTGATGATCTCCACCACCTGCTCGGCGTCCAAACCGTAGCGCAGGCCGTCGGAGAGGCAGATCAGGTATTTTGTGATCTGCACTTCAATCACGTTCCCGTCCTTGTCAACAGGCGGCTTGGCGTTGCGGCTGTTGGTGTCTATAAGCACATTTTGCTCTGTCATATGATACTCTCCCTTCTATTCCGCGCTCAATAGGAGCCGTGGGCTGCGTTGTACAAATTCCCCATATCCAGGATGATGCTGATGCTGCCGTCGCCCAGGATGCTGCATCCGGCGATGCCGTAGTTCTTCACATGGAAGCTGTTGACATAGGCGGGCAGGGGCTTGACAACGATCTGCTGTTCTCCCAGCAGCTCATCCACGAACAGGCAGTAAGAACGCTCGCCGGCCTCTACCCAGATCATGATTCCCTCTTCCACGTTGTCGCGTCCGTCGGCCATCTGGAAGACATCTTTGGCGCGGATGACAGGATAGTAATTGTCGCGGATTTTCATCATTTCGCCGCGGGCGGGGTCATAGACGATCTGATCGGCAGTGACTTTGATGCTGGAAAGAATGCTGTTAATGGGGATGGTGAACAGGGACGGGCCGACAGACACTTCCATACCGTCCATAATCGCCATTGTGAGAGGAATCTTGAGGGTGGTGGTCATGCCCTTGCCGAACTCGCTGGACAGGCTGACCGTACCGCCGACTTCCGCCACGTTCTTTTTCACCACATCCAGGCCCACGCCTCTGCCGGAATACTCGGTTACTTCGGTATTGGTGGAGAAACCGGGCATCATCATAAAGTTAAGGATTTCTTTCTGAGAGTACTCCATATCCGGACTGGCAAGGCCCTGACGGATGGCTTTATTCAGAATCGCCTGGGCGTCAGCGCCGCGTCCGTCGTCCTTGACCTCGATAATGACCTCGCTGCCGGTATGCCGGGCGGAAAGAATGATCTCGCCAGTGGGGTCTTTTCCGGCGGCGATGCGGTCGGCCTGATTTTCCTCCAGGCCGTGGTCCATGGAATTGCGGACGATGTGCATAATGGGGTCGCTGATGCCGTCAACAATGGTTTTATCCACTTCGGTGTCCTCGCCGATGAGAACCAGCCGCGCAGGACGGTTGAGTTTTTTCGCCATATCGCGGACGATACGGTTCATTTTCTGGAAGGTGCTGGAAACGGGCACCATGCGCAGGGACATGGACACATCCTGCAAATCATCGGTCAGCTTGCGCAGGTCCCGGGCGGACTTGGTGAAATTATCGAGACGCAGGCCCTTCAAATCCGGGGAAGACGTGACCATTGACTCGGTGATAACGATCTCGCTGACCACCGCCATCAGCTGATCAAGCTTGCTCAGGTTCACGCTGATCAGGCT